>NZ_JADBUE010000145.1:0-14254 GCF_020245805.1 Microcystis sp. M179S2
CCTAGTTTATTTTTTTTTTTCATTCATCAGCAGAGCTTATTAAATAAACCATGCAGAGAGAAAATATCTGGTATAATGGCACTCCTGCAAGGATTTACCTAGGAATAAGCCGATTTATGTTGCTAAGGCTATATTTTGAGCAACTTTTGTCAAGTTAGCCAGCAAATTAAGTTATTTTGTGACCAGTTAGGGTAGGGAGATGACTACAGCCTTGTCATCGGAGTCAGCCATGGCAATTTGGCCGCTATTATTGATGGTAAAGGCGGAGATACCGTCGCCATCGAGGTTAGGATTACCTGCGGTGATATTGTAGGTTAAGGGGTTGTTATCGGCATCGGTGGTGTTAATTGTGCCGACAACTGTACCGTTAGGACTGGTTTTAGAGATGTTAAAGACAGCATCATTAACCAGTAAAATAATTTTATTGCTTAAAGGGATTAATAATAGTTAATTTTTTATCAACAATTAAACCATCTTGCATATCTTCTGAATACAAAATATTTGCATCAGAAAATAAAGTGCAAGCAATCACTAAACTATCCCAAAATGATAGATGATATTGAGTTCTCAGATTAGATGCAGATTCAAAAATATCAAGATTAAATGAGATAACTTGATATTTTCTATAAAAGGAAACAATTAATTGAAACAGTTGTTCTTCATCAAGCTTATGCTTTTTAAGTAAATTACAAGAAACCTCATTAATTATTTGGGTACTGATAATGATGGACTTTTCTTTAATTAATTGTTTTGCCAATATTCTTTTACTTTCTTCTTTTTTATCAGTGGAAAAAGCATAAAGCCAAATATTAGAATCAACAAAACAACTATGATTTTTAAGTTCTGTCATAAATTTCTTCTCGTTTCATAAATTCTAAATTATCAACCTCTATAGGATTTTCCAACAGGTATTCAATCATATCAATTTCAGGTTCACTTTGATTGAGTTGATTTTGAGCTTTAAATGCGGCAATAAGTACCTGTATCTGCTGAATTTGTTCAGGTTTAAGTCCAGTTACATTAATGTTTTTAATCATGGCTACATTGGAATGATTTTTACTTTAATTATACTAATTACACGCTCTCACAATCAGGATCTTCCTTTTTTACATCTTTGACTAAAATTATCGGTGTTAAAGATGGTACAGAGTCGATAGGGAATCCACCCAAAACTTAGTTCGAGTTAGATAAAGTTGATAAGTAAGCGAATAGTGGAGAAAACTGTCTCTAAAGACACCAAAACTATTAATCAAGCTTGGATGTCAGAAAATTTAGCACTGGTTAGGGATAATGCTTAGATTGTAGAGGCGAATAGTTATAAGTTCCGTTTATTATTTTTTTTCATTCATCAGCAGAGCTTATTAAATAAATCGAGCAGAGAGAAAATATCTGGTATAATGGCACTCCTGAAAGGATTTACCTAGGGATAAGCCGATAGCTGGTTAAAACCAGTAAGACAGGGCGGAGAGAGTAACTAAAGACCATTTTTTTGGTAAGATCAAAGCTAAACTAACCATCACGCCTCCTTGAGGAAAGATTTATTTATGAGCGATATAGGGTTTATTTTGACGATAATCAACAATTTCCTGCAAATTTACTCGGTAATCCTAATTGTTAGGGTTTTACTGACTTGGTTCCAAAATGCCGGTTGGGCCTATCAGATTATGTCTTTTCTCAGTCCGATTACCGATCCCTATTTAAACCTCTTTCGCTCGATTATCCCACCCCTAGGCGGGATGGACTTTTCCCCGATCCTCGCTTTCCTGCTGCTCAACGTTGTTCAGAGTGTCGTAGCCACAGGGGCCAGCAGTCTGGTCAGTAGCAGTTTCTAAATCCGCGGATCCACACTACTGGTAAAACCGGAAGCTTTGAATTTTTCCAGTCGCAAGGGGGTTGGTTGATTGGTAGAAACAGAAATTCTGATCTCGAAATCACTAATCCCCGGCGGCACTTCTGGAATTGCCCCGACTCGGCTACGATTTTGTAAAGCCGGTTCCCCGTTAGCATCGTAAATCCGACCAAAAACATCGGCATCATAGACGGTTTTTCCAGAATTATTTTTAGCTTTGCCGGTGATTAAAAAACAATTAGCCGGAAAACTGGTTCCCCCACTGGTGACACTCCCCTCGGCTAATTCGGGGGGACAGTCTTTATAAGATACATCTAATAGTTGAATTGGGGTCAAAGCTTGAGCAATAGGGATGATAAGCCAGCTAGACAGCCAGAAAAGAACAGAAAGGAGCAAAACGGTGAGCGAGCGTGGTGTCATAGATGAGTGATTTTACGGTATGATTTCCCCAATACTTAGATTATCGTGGATCGTCACCCTTTGAAATCAGCTTTTTTAGGACTCTCATGGGAATGGATTCCCACAGACGCTCCCGATAGTTGCGACGGGTTTACCTGTGAGGTAATAGGTGTAGGGCTAATTCATGAATTAGCCCTACAATAGGCGTTGTCAAATTGAAAGATGCTCCGAATCAGCACCGGAACTGAAATTACTTTGATAGCAAGGATTGCATTGCATCTTTACCTATTCTGATCTGACAACGCCGTAAATGAAAGTGAGGATGATTCCCCCCCTGTTAGTTGCCGTATTCGCTTTCAAAACGGTGAAGAATGGGAAATACAAGCAATATATCAGTGGAATCGCCCTAATTGGCGTTTTCTGACCTGAAGGAAGATCACTGCTCGGTTATCGGCTAAAATTTAAGATATGTAAAGAAGGGAGATAAATTTTATGGCCGCTAATGTTGAGATCTATACTTGGAGTTCCTGTCCTTTCTGTATCCGCGCTAAAGCATTACTCAAGAAAAAAGGGGTGGAGTTTACCGAATATTGTATCGATGGTGATGAAAGAGCGCGAGCCAAAATGTCCGATCGAGCCAATGGTCGTACAAGTGTACCACAGATTTTTATAAACGATCAACACATCGGGGGCTGCGATGACATCTATGCTTTAGATAGAAGTGGTGGTTTAGCTCCCCTGTTGCAGAATTAAGGATAAAAACTATTAATGAAACTAGCCTTTATTATCGATCCGATCGAGTATCTAGATCCAGGCCATGATACCAGTATAGCTATCATGGAAGCGTCCCAATTATTAGGTCATGAAATCTGGATGACTTCCATCACTGATCTCAGTGCGATTGCGGGAAAAGCTTGGGCAAAACTAACTAAAATTGAACTGGTTCCCGTGGAGTTAAAAGATAATCATTGGGTGGCTGCATCTCAATGGTATCAAAGACAAGAGACAGTTTTTACCTGCCTAGAAAACTTCGATTTTGTCTGGATGCGAAAAGATCCACCCGTGACGATTGCCTATCTTTATGCCACCTATTTATTAGACCTGATCGACCCCAAAAAAACTCAAGTAATTAACTCAACTAGGGGTTTACGCCATGCCAACGAAAAGTTATATACGATTCACTTTGCTCAGGTAATGCCCGCCACAATTGTTTCCCAAGATAAAGCGACAATTAGGGAATTTGTCAACCAAAAAGGGGCGGCAGTTATGAAACCTTTGGGGGGCAAAGCAGGGGAGGGAATTTTATTTCTTAGTCCCGAAGATCGCAATCTCAATTCAATGATTGAAATTAGCACAAAATGGGGACAAGAACCGGTAATGATTCAAGATTATTTACCAGCTGCCCAAGAAGGAGATAAACGCATTATTGTCCTCAATGGTGAACCCATCGGGGCAGTTAATCGCATTCCCACCGGTTCAGAATTTCGCGGTAATATGGCAGTGGGTGGACGAGTAGCAAAAACAGAAATCACCGCTCGAGAATTAGAAATCTGTGCCACTTTAGCCCCAAAATTACGAGAAGATGGCCTATATTTTGTCGGATTAGATGTGATTGGTGGCTACCTCACCGAAGTTAATGTCACCAGTCCCACCGGCATTCGCGAGATCGATCGATTAAACAATGTTAGCTTAGGTCAACAGGTAATTCAATGGCTAGAAAATTTTGCTTGTGCCAAGGCTCTGTCTTGACACACAATATTTAAGGCTCTTTATTAAAATATCCTTCAGGTAGAACCTGAACAAAGGGTTCCCAGGTAGAACCTGGGAACGAGATAAGAACTCAAATCTGATAACTGATAACTGATAACTGTCTCCTGTAAAAAAAATGAATGCTTTATCAATACCGACCTGGATGGTTCATGTATCGAGTGTCGTAGAATGGATAGCGGCGATCTGGTTAGTGTGGACCTATGGCGACGTCAGTAGCGATCGATCGTGGCGAATGTTATCTTGGGGAATGTTACCCGCTTTAATTGGGGCAATGTGTGCCTGTACATGGCATTTTTTTGATAATATCAGTGCCTTATCCTGGTTAGTCACCCTACAGGCAGCCATGACTGTCTTAGGAAATTTTACCCTCTGTGCTGCCGGTTGGTGGCTGTGGCGTTCCAGTAAAATTAGCGTTAACAATGAATAAAGAGAGTTTATTTGCCATCTCCCTGTTTCCCTATCTGGGGTTTCTTTGGTTGATCACTCGTTCGGGAAAAATGCCCCTTTTAGCCTTAATTGGCTTTTATGTGCTGTTAATCTTCGTTTTTATCACCATTCCTGCCGGTATCTACGCCAAAATCCACTATGGTCAAGAATTAGCCAACGTCGATTGGTTACACGGCAGCGCCGAATTTTTCCTCACCCTCTCCAATATTCTCGTCGTCTTAGGTTTTCGTCAGGCAATTTTAGCCAAAAAGCAAACAGAGAAAGGGGAACGGGGAGCAGTAAACAGTGAACAGGGATAAGGGGTGTGGGGTGTGGGGTGTGGGGTGTGGGGAGAAGGGAGCGCCGGAGAGGGGAGAATAAATAAAAATAATCTCCTGAATACTGACTCCTGAATACTGTCTCCTGTCTCCTATCTCCTGATCACTGAATTGTGATACAATCGCCCCAAAACGTCCCCGCGTCAGTCAAATATGTCCCCGATTACACCGTCCATCAGTGTCAACGAACCAAACCCACAGGCTGCTATCCAGACTTTATCGGTAGTGGTTCCCATATATAACGAAGTGGACAGTATTCCCCATCTCGTCGAGAGTATAGCCACGATTCTGCGTTCTTATCAAATTAACTACGAGATAATCTGTGTTGACGACGGTTCTAAGGACGGTTCCACCGAGGTTTTAACTAATTTAGCCAAAAATCGCGATGATCTCAAGGCGGTAATATTGCGACGCAACTACGGACAAACCCCCGCCATGGCTGCCGGATTTAATTATGCCACGGGACAGATAATTGTTACCCTCGACGGCGATTTACAGAACGATCCCAATGATATACCCCTATTATTGGCCAAATTAGAGGAAGGTTATGACCTCGTGAGTGGCTGGCGCAAAAATCGCCAAGATGACCGGGTAAAACGGCTTTTACCCTCAAAAATAGCTAATTGGCTGATTGGCAAGGTAACAGGGGTCAAATTACACGACTACGGTTGTTCTTTGAAAGCCTATCGAGCCGAATTAGTCGCCGATATGAATCTCTACGGGGAATTACATCGTTTTTTACCCGCATTGGCTTTTATTGAAGGGGCAAAAATAACCGAAATTCCCGTTAATCACCACGCTAGACGGTTCGGACAGAGTAAATATGGTTTAGGTCGCACAATTCGCGTGATTATGGACTTATTTACTGTCTTTTTTATGAAAAAGTTCCTCACCCGTCCGATGCACATTTTTGGACTCTACGGACTGTTATCGATGGTAGTGGGGATTATTTTAGGCACTTATCTGACTATTCTCAAACTCGGTTTCGGACAAGAAATCGGCGATCGACCTTTGTTAATCCTGGCCGTGTTATTCTTTTTAACTGGGGTACAATTACTCTGTTTTGGTCTTTTGGCAGAAATTTTGATGCGAACTTACCATGAATCCCAAAAACGTCCCATCTACCGCGTTCGTACTGTTGTCGGGAATAGGGGATTTTTCAGTGAACAGTGAACAGTAAACAGTAATCAGTAAAAAGACAGTAGGAAGCTGCTATTTAATACTGCCCACTTAATACATACTGCACACTTAAATAGGGAGGCACAATTATTTGTAGAATGGGTTAGCGGTAGCGTAACATGAGCGGGTGTTGGGTTTCATGCTTCAACCCAACCTACGTTCATCTTATATTTAATTCCACCCACCTACTTAAAACTCAAATCTGATAACTGATAACTGATAACTGATAACTGATAACTGATAACTGAAAAAAATATGACTATTTGGGAACTTGATTTTTATTCGCGGCCGGTGGTGGATGAAAATAATAAAAAAAGATGGGAATTATTAATCTGTGAAACTCCGGCAACAATCGATCGCTCCTCCGATACAATATTTAAATATGCCAGTTATTGTCCTAATACGATGGTTAATTCCCAATGGTTAGGAGAGGCAATTACTGCAGCTATCAAGGCAGCGGGGGTAACTCCCAAAAAAATTCGCTTTTTCCGTCGTCAGATGAATAACATGATTAGCAAAGCTTGCGAGGATATCGGTGTTCCCGCTTCCCCTAGTCGTCGCACTCATGCTTTAACGAGATGGATAGAAGAAAGAATGGTTAATTTCTATCCCCAAGAAGTTGGTTATGATCAAAATTTAACTAAAACTGCTTCCGTTAATTATCCCCCTTTAAATGCTGTTCCCCTTCCCGATGCTGTCCGGGGAGATAAGGCAGATAAATGGGCTTTTGTCACGCTAGAATTGTCTTCTTTTAATGATTTAAAAGATTGGGATATTAGCTTCGGAGAAAATTTGCCTATACTAGGGATGGGATTAGATGAGAATCTAAAAATCCCCGGTTTAGTTATTTTTTCTCCCCGCGCTTTACCCTTAGCTGGTTGGATGTCAGGGTTAGAAATGGCCTATTTAAAGTTAGAAACTGGTTCTCGTCCTCTGCTACGTTTAGAAACGGGTGCTAGTGATAGCTGGATTCTCGTCAACGTCACTAATACCGAGACTTTAAAGGAAGCTAAAAACTTTGAAGAAGCTAAACAAAAAGCCAATAATCTGCATTTTTTAGCCGTTCAATCTAACCCTGAATCGGAATCCTTCGCTGGTTTTTGGCTATTACAAGAAGGCTCTCAAGAGTAAAGTTTAGCAAAGGTGGGTTTTCAATCCACCCCCACAGAATTAACTTAAAAACATTGTCCTGTCCAACTACCGTGTAACCCGTAGGGAATATGGTGTTTAAGATGGATAACTGCTAGGGAATTAGTAATATCTTTAGCATCTAAGATTACCACATTTGATCGATGATTGGCCGCATCGTAAGTAACTACCAATAACCAACCATCATCTTCAGCGATTCCATCGGGTTTAGGCACAAAAATTGGTTCACCCGCAAATCCCCGGGGAGCAAAAGAATGTAATTGTTTTTCTCCCGTTAATAGGTCCAGTTTTAAGATTGCTTGCAAAGGAGCATTACCGGTGGCATGATGAGTGGCAGCGATGTATAAATAACGGTAATCTCGACCAACTTTTGCAGGATTAATGCTGGGAAATTCACAACAATGCTCTAGAATACATTCTCTTGTAACGGTATTTTCTGATAAATTTAGTGTAAATCGCCACAGATGTCCTGGAGCTAAACTATCAAAATCTACCGATTGAAAATTGCTATTTGAATCCAGTTGTGGTAAGGATTGATAACAAATAGAATCGATATAAATTTTCTCCCCTTGTGCAAAAGCATTACTATGATGGAACACAAAACCCGATGGAGTTTCTAAAACTTTCACTTCTCCTTTGTTAGGCTCCCGGGGGATAATAATAATCTTAGTTAACTTGTCTGGTTGATTGATGACGCATTCCCCCGCACCTTTTAACCCAAAAAGAAAGGGAAAAGGATTATAACCAACCGGGTTTTGGAAAAAGATAGCGTAGTGGGGAGTAATAACAAAATCGTGGATAAAACAGAAGCCAGGTATACTGTGGGTATGACGACGTAATAACTTACCCGTGGGACTAATTTCGTAGAGAGTAATTGAACTAGACAAACCCGTTTTAATGGCAAAATTTACCAGACATGGTTGATGATTATCGAAGATACAAGCGGGATCGATGCGAGGATGAGCGGCAAAAGCATCACCTTTTTCCAAGATACCATCGAGATAGTCTAAACCAATAGTATCAAGGGTTTTAGCATCGAGGCGATGGGGTTCGGCCGCTTCCCAAAGTGCCAGTAATTTATTACCCCAGTAGATAACATTAGTATTAGCAATATTTTTCAGACGCAAATCAAAAGCATTGCCGAAAATTCCCCCCGGTTTTTTCGTGCCGAAAACACCGCGATAAAGGGGTTTTCCCGCTTTCTGTTCCCGGAGATAACCCTCGGTTTTAACAAAACGATTACGATAATGTACGCGCCCCTGATTGAAGCTAATCGCGCTGATCATACCATCCCCATCGAAGGGATGAGCGATCGCAGTGCCAGCGATATCGAGTAAACCGGGGCCGTTTTTAAAGACTGTACCCTGTAAATCGGCGGGAATTTGCCCCTCGATGTCTTCTACCTCGTAATCGTACTCGTTAGGTTGGGATTGATAGCCTTTTTGCCAATCCTGACGATTATAGGATTTTTCGCCAATTGTCGGAGTTAATACCATGGTAGTTTTACGTTTGTATTTACTTTTCTTAACATAACTTAAAACTACCAGAGCTAAAAAGAAGGGGGTAGCTAATCATTTATTTACCCCCTCCTTGCCGTCATGTTATTTAACAAACAACATTTCTTGATAGGTAGGCAGCGGCCAGAAATTGTCGGCCACTTCCCCTTCCAGTGTGTCAGCATATTCGCGCACCTTATCCATCAAGGGACGGATCGTTTGAGCGGAATACTGCATATGTTCCTCGATCGAGTCAAAATCGTCTTTAGCCATGGCCGCACTCAGTTTGCTAACGCCGTCCATCAGTAATTTAATTAGATTCGAGACGGTTTGGGCGCTTTCCTTATCTATCTCGATGCCGATCGCCGCCGCATTAGCGATCGCCAAAGACAATTCCGACAAGTAGCGAACGGCAGCGGGATAAATAATCGTTTTAGCCATACTTACCACCAGTTTCGCCTCCACCTCGATGGCCAGTAAATACTGTTCTGCATAGACATCGAAACGACTTTCCAGTTCAACGGGGGTAAGCACACCCATGCGGGCAAACAGTTCTTCGATATAATCAGCCTTCAGCACGGGTAAAGCATCGGCAGTGGTGCGGAGATTGGCTAAACCGCGCTCTTCTACCGCCATTTTGTGCCATTCTGGGGAATATCCGTTACCTCCGAAGATCACATTTCTGTGTTTGTCCATGATCTCCTTGAGAACACCCTCGGCAGCAGTCTTGAGGTCTTCCCCTGCTTTCATCCGACTTTCTAAGTTATCCGCCACCCAAGTCAGGGAATCCGCTAGAATCGTGTTCATCGCCACCAGCGGCCCGGAAACTGACTGATTAGAACCCACAGCGCGGAATTCAAAGCGATTGCCCGTAAAAGCAAAAGGAGAGGTACGATTGCGATCGCCAGGATCCTTGGGGAATACCGGCAGGGTATCGACACCGAGATCCATCAACCCCGGGGCATCAGAACCCTCAATTTGTCCTTGGCTAATTTGGTCGAATACCTTTTCTAACTGGCTGCCCAAATATACCGAAATAATGGCGGGGGGAGCTTCATTTGCCCCCAAACGGTGATCATTGCTGGCGGTAGCCACCACTGCGCGTAAAAGCGGCCCGTACTTGTGAACGCCACGAATAACCGCCCCACAGAACAACAAAAACTGCATATTAGCGTGGGGAGTATCGCCCGGATCTAACAGATTGCCCTGGGTAGCGTTGCCGACGGACCAGTTAACGTGTTTTCCCGAACCATTAATTCCCGCAAAGGGTTTTTCGTGCAGTAGGCAAACAAAACCGTGTTTTTTAGCCGTACTTTTCAGCAAAGTCATAATTAACTGCTGATGGTCACTGGCCACGTTGGCCGCCTCGAAAAAGGGGGCAATCTCGAACTGTCCTGGAGCGACTTCATTATGGCGGGTTTTGGCCGGAATGCCGAGGCGATACATTCTTTCCTCTACTTCCTGCATAAACACCTGAACCCGTTCGGGAATCGCGCCAAAATAATGATCGTCGAACTGTTGACCCTTGGCGGCGGGTTTACCAAATAGGGTGCGACCGGTGAGCAGTAAATCGGGGCGACTATGGGCAAAATGAGCATCGACTAGGAAATATTCCTGTTCAGCACCGCAGCTGGAGTTAACGGGGGCGACTTCCGTATGTCCTAATAGTTTAAGCACCCTGGTGGCGGCTTTACTCATCGATGAAATCGAGCGTAAAAGCGGCGTTTTTTTGTCGAGGGCCTCTCCTGTCCAAGAGATGAAAACCGTGGGGATACACAGGGTTACACCATTATCGGTCTCCATGACGTAGGCCGGACTGGTGACATCCCAAGCGGTGTAACCCCGCGCTTCAAAGGTGGAGCGAAGGCCGCCGTTAGGAAAGGAGGACCCGTCCGGTTCTCCCTGTACTAAGACTTTGCCCGCAAATTCTGTGATCACCGAACCATCGCTCTGCACGGAGATAAAACCATCGTGTTTTTCGGCGGTGGCGTTAGTCATCGGATAGAAGACGTGGGCATAGTACAGCGCCCCTTTGGACGTGGCCCAATCTTTCATCGCTGCCGCTACCGCACCGGCGATGGAAACGTCTAATTTTCCCCCGGTTAAAATCGTGTTTTTGACCGACTTGAATACGTCTTTCGGGAGACTGGCCTGCATTTTGCTCAGGGTAAACACATCGGTTGCCCAGAGGGCCTCTAAACGCTGAGGAATTTTGCTAGGTAGGGGTTTACGATCCGTTACTTGAGAGATAGCTTGAACACGCGTTCCATAACTCATAAGTATTTTTCCTATTGTGTTGTGTCGTGGATGAAGGGTTACTTTACTTAGGCGATGACAAGTTTCCTACTAACTTTGATGTTGAATTCCGGTCAGAGGCTATTCTCCGCTTAATAATTTTGATCCCACGGCACAAGCTTCTCTGCGGTTTTTATCTGCTTGCGCCGGCCTCTTTTCCGATCAATTAGCAACACCAGCCTTCATCTTAAGAACAGATAATCCAGAGCTTTGTATCAAACATTACAAATATCCCAAACCCGATCTTCCACAGGCGATCGCACTGAGAAAACGGGTTTCTTTGAGAAACCCGTTTTCTGGAGATAAAACTCTATACATCTATGCAATCGATAAAAAAGCGATATTTGACAAAATCGGGGGGGGGGAGTAAAATGCTGGTGGAATTTGCCCAAAATTGCCCATGAATTTTACAACTAACTTCAAATCTCTCTCTCTGGCTGGTGTTGTCTTCGCTGGCACAGTTAGCGCGATCGCTGGACTGACTATCCTCCCCGTCCAAGCGCTGCCGATCATCTACAATCCGACTCCAACCTTAACGCTTAATGCAGGCTCTGCTACTCCCACCGTTGGAGCCTTAGTCAACACTGCCAACGGCAATGGGTTGACTGGACCTGGAAACGCTTTGCAGCAACAGCACGTCGCAGGTAGCGATTTTTCTAATTTCTGGGGAGTACGTTTAGAAAGCGGGACGACTCCTGCTGATGTCAATCTTGATTTTGATTTTGGCAGTTCTGTGTTCTTAGATACCTTGGCTTTGTGGAATTACAACGCTTTTAATACCACAGCTACTGATCGCGGAATCAAGGATTTCACACTAATTCTCTCCAATAACTCCGACTTTAGCAGTCCAGTTTATGTATCAGGAACCCTAACACTACCTGAAGGTACGGCAACTAACATACCAGCGACAATCTTTTCCTTTCCTTTAATTCAAGCCCAATATGCTAGAATTGATGTAGCAAACAATTGGTTCGTTGGTTGGACAGCACCAGGGCCTATTGGTCTCTCTGAAGTTCGCTTTGCCCAGACTGTTCCTGTTCCTGTTCCTGAATCAAGTTCTGGCTTAGGTTTGCTGGCTTTAGGCTTACTGGGAACAGCAGCGGCATTTAAGCGCCATTGGAACTGAGAAAAGGGGTTTCTTTGAGAAGAAAACGGAAGAAAACGGATTTCTTTGAGAAACCCGTTTTCTTAATCAGCTTTTTTATCTGTTTTGTACCACCATCTTAAATCTTCCCGAAATTGGTGATCAAAGACAATTGCCCTACTCTTGGCGTTCAATTCCTAACTCCTGACAAAGTTCTGTAACTGTCTGTCCCGGTATTGTTTGAACGTCCCTCTCCATTGAACGTTCCAGTGCTGCCAATAACTTTCTCGCATTCGCAGGCGATCGCAAAAGATAAACGGTTTCTAATAAGCCAGTTAATTCCTCTGCGCTTAATAGTGCCATATCTTTATGACCAGGGCGAGTAATAATCGCCATACTATTCTCGCTTTCCAGTCGATCCAGAAGGCTCGCTAAATTTTCTTGAGCTTGAGTGTAGGTAGTTTGGATAGAAAACATAAGGCGATGGCAACGAGTTGATTCGATTTTAGCTTATTTCATCAACTGAGAAAACGGGTTTCTTTAAAAAACCCGTTTTCTGGACTTAGGGCGATCGCTAGACTGGAATCAGTAGATTGGCCAGTATGGTAAGCTGAGAAAAATGGCAAAATTATCGCCAGAGTCAAAACAACTGATCATCAATCTGAAAAATAGGCTATTAGACATTGTTGACGAATCTAAAGCTGTAGAATTTGCCATCTTAAACCGTTTTGGTGAAACAGCAGAAACCCTAGACAGTTTAGAGCAACTCACAGAAATTGCCCTCCAAGCAGAATCTCGGTTTTCTCAGCTATCAAACTTAGAAATTCGTGCCGCTCAATCTCAACCGATGATTTCTCCTGATTTGCTAAGATTTATAGAAGAAGTCATTAAGACAACCCAAGTGCGGATTCCTGCCTTGATGCGTAGTGTCGAAGAAATTAAACTTGAATGGAGTTAAATATGGATTTTGTTCCTCAGCTTCCCCGGGATTCTGATCAACTTAAGCAAACTTTGGCAAAAGCACACCGCAATTGTCAAGAGATGGAATTAGTTGGATTACAATTAGAAGAAGCGATTAGTCGCTTAGAAGCGGAAAATCGTCAAAGACGAAGACAGCAGCTAGAAAACCTAGAAAACGGGTTTCTTTGAGAAACCCGTTTTCTGGAGAAACAGGGCAAAATTATCGCCAAGTTCAAAACAACTGATCATCAAATCGACAATCTTCGAGACAATCACCGAGCTTTATTCCTGTCAATGATGCTAACAAAATATCTAAAACAAGCAATGGAACTGGCAACTTATGAAGTTCTAGAAGACGGTACTTTTTATGGAGAAATTCCGGGATTTGAGGGAGTATATGCTAATGAAACAACTCTCGAAGCTACTAAGGAACAGTTACAGGAAGTTTTGGAAGGCTGGCTTATTTTAGGACTGCGCTTACAGCATCAGTTACCGATTGTTGAAGGTATCAATCTAACCCCTCAACAAAAAATCGCCTGATGCCACCTTTTGCCCCCATCAAAAGGAAAGAGTTAATTCGCCAGTTGAGAAAGCTGGTATTTTCTGGTCCTCTGGTAGGAGGAAATCATCAATATATGGTGCAGGGAAAATTAAAAATCTGGATTCCTAATCCACACCAAGGAGATATCAGTAAAAGCTTGCTGGCTAAAATTTTACAACAAGCAAATATTAGTAGAGAAGAATGGGAAAAATTACGTTAAACAATTCTGTCTTGGAAAAGTTAAAAACTGTTCTCAATTAAGCAAGATGAATGCCAGAGAAAACGGGTTTCTTTGAGAAAACCTTTTTCTGGAATAAGAGGCGATCGCTAGGGGGTGCTAACTCGCGCTAAACTAGATTAAAATAATTCATTAACTCCCAATTATTTGTTTAACCATGAGTCAAGCTGCTGCTGCAATCAATACTAAACTAATTGATTCCCTTGCTCAAATTATCCTTTCCTTAACTGACGAAGAACAACAGCTTCTCCTACAAAAAATCCAGCATCCAGCCTTATCTGATGTCGATTGTCATCAAGGTTTTCCCTTTGATGTTCAAATTCCTAATACAGAAACGCTCGCCGCCATTGAAGAAGTAGAAAAACATCCTGAGCGTCTTAAGCGTTATAGCTGGACTTCCCCCATACAGAAATACTAAAAAATTAACAAAACCCTTACTGCAGGTCGCTTCTCAGAAAAAATTGAAAAGACGCTACTGGGTACATTTTCCCTTTGAAAATGGCTGTACCGTTGACTGTATCTAGAGTAGA
>NZ_JADBUE010000146.1:0-14636 GCF_020245805.1 Microcystis sp. M179S2
AATCTCCCGTCTCTAACATCAGTTTTAGCGATGAAATGAGGTAAGAATTTTGACGAAAATACTTAGCGATCGCATTGCCGTTTATCTGCTCATCGGTGGACTCCTGTTTAGAATCATCATCGCCTTGGGGCTTTATCCCGGTTACGATGAGGCATATTATTACGTTTACAGCCATAATCTAGATTGGAGTTATTTCGATCATCCGCCAATAGTAGCGATTTCCACGGGTTTTGGGACTTGGATCACGGGATTAGTCAATCAATTTACCATTCGCTTCGGTACTCTCCTCCTCTATACTGGCAGCCTCTGTTTGCTGTATCTGACGGCTTTAAAATTGTTCAGTCTGCCGGTCGCCAGAATGACTTTAGCGATCGCCACCCTCATCCCCATCTATGGGATCGTCTTCGGGATTCTTTCGCAGCCAGATAGTCCTTTAATCTTTTTTTGGTCATTAACAGTCTATTTAGCTGCCCAAGAATTCTGGCCAATTCGGGAAAAAAACTATCATCCTAGCTATCGTCTCGCTTATATTGGACTTGCCGTAGGATTGGCGGTTTTAAGTAAATATCACGGCTTTATTTTGGGCTTTGGTTTAGTTTTATTTTGTCTGACCACTCCCCGCTATTGGCCTGTATTTAGATCCCCTTGGTTGGGATTAGGATTTATTCTCTTTTTGATAACTTTATTGCCGATTATCTACTGGAATATTAACCATGATTGGATTTCCTTTCGCTTTCATTTAGAAGACCGTTTTTCTGGAGAACCCAAAACCTTTAATATTCTTGGTATTCTCTCGGTTGTTGGCATTAGTATCGCCACGATGTTTCCTCCTTTCGGTCTGCCGATGTGGTGGGTGACATTTAAAAGCTTTGCCGAACAAGTGCCTAATTTTATCTCGAAAAAAAGATTTTTTCATCGAGAAGAAGAATCACTAAAAAAATGGTTAATTCTCTCGGTTTCTCTGCCCTTAATCCTGGGAATGCTTTATGTGGGAGCTTCCCATTATCTCGCCCCTAGTTGGATTTTACCCGGGTTCTGGTCCTGTACAATTTTATTAGGAGAAAAGGCCAATACTTGGCAGCAATCTTCTCGAATCTGGGTAAAAAGATGGTTATGGGGGTCAGGAATTTTTATCGTTACTATTTTATCTATAGCAATGCTTCACGTTACTTTTGGCACTTTCCAAAAACCTAGTCAATACGCAATTTTTGGGGGAATTATTGCCCCAGAACAGGACCCTTCTCGGGAAATTGTCGATATCGATCAACTGCGCCAAGGCTTTGCTAATTCGCCCGAATTATTAGCACTCTTAAAAGATTCTAGCTTCGTTTTTACCCATAATTTTTATGTGACCGCATGGCTAGATATGGCCCTTTATCCCCTAGTTCCTATTCCCGTCACCTGTTTTAACAACGATCAAAGGGGTTATCAAATTTGGTTTAATCCTCAAGAATGGATCGGTAAAAATGGTTTATTAATTACTACAAATAGTTCTCTAGAAAGACCGGAAATAATCGATCGCTACCGTCCCTATTTCCAAGATATAACTAAAGTAGCTGTCATTCCGATCAAGCGCGGTGGTGTCACCATCGAACAATTTCATGTTTACCAAGCTAAAGGACTAATTAAAACTTATCCTTAAAGCAGTTATAGCGGGTAGGGGAGTTCTATCTCCCGAATTTTGTCACCTTTTTTACTTTTTACTTGATAAATATGTCCATTCATCGAGTGCGTATTGCCAGAGATAAAGGGGAATTTGTCCAGTCCTTAGTTAATTTTAATCAGGGAATTGGACCCTTTCAAACCTATGCTGATGTCATCGCTTTTGCGGCGGCTTTGGGGGTAAAATATCAAGAGAGGGTGGCGATAGAAAATGTAGCGAAGGAACCCTCACCTATCAACCTGGAAATTTTTATTTCTCGTGGCTACGATACCCTAATCAAATTATTGGCAGTCAATGAATTCCAAGACACGAAAATTCTTTCTCCCCACGGGGTAGATTCGGAAGCTTTGCGAGTGACAATTTTCGAGGAATATGCCAACGCCGGTTTAGCAAGATTAGAACGAGAATTGCGGGGTGCGGTGGATTATACTGAAAGATTATTGTTAATTATCAGTCAAGAACGTTTTCGAGAAATTACTGCCACAACCGAATTCGATTTAGGGAGATTTTTGTAGTATAAATTCTAGTTATTCTCGTAGGAAGCAAAAAATCGATTGTAAAGCCTTTTATTGATCTCGTATAGTAGCCAAATAATTAAAAAACAGACAGAGATAAATATCAAAGGTTTTTTAGTCAGTAAATTCTGCAAACTCCAGAATAGTTGCTGCGGTTGAGTGACTAGATACCAACTATTCAGTCGAAGAAAACGCCCTAGATAGATACCGATCGCACTTAAAAAATGGAGAGTTATTTCTAGGGGTAAAACCGCTGAATTTAGCTGACTTTGCTGACAATAACTTTTTAAATTAAGTAAGGAGAGAACGTATAGCTGAAAGCCAATAAAAATAAAGAAGCTATACTGGGGGATTAAAACTAAAAAAATTAAACTTTTGGCGTAATCCTGCTGAAGATAGGCGATTAAATGAATGCTATCGGTGAGAATATAGGGAGCATTGGGTAAAAAAAGCAGGAAAACTAAGAGAATTAACCACCAGAGTAGGGAACGATCGAGGGCGATCCGAAATAGCCAAAAGCTGAGGATAAAGGGGATAAAGGCCAGAAAAGAATTCCAGATAATCCTCCCGGTGCTAAGGTTAAATAATTGCCAAGCATTGTGCCACCAATCCCTAGTTAAAATTATCGTTAAATCTGCCCAAATCATCCCTTAAATACCAGTCTCCTCTAGGGTTGATAAATATCCTAACCAATGTTTTAAAGATTCCGGTAAAGGGATTCTTTTTCTAGCGGTGGGAGCGATGCACACATGGCGAGTTTTCGCTTTTGCGACCATGATTTCAGCCAAATAAATTTTATACTGCAATTGAAACTCGTTTTCGCTCAGGGATCGGGCAGTGAAATCAATCTGTATTTGATCGCCACAAAAAAGGGGACGAAAAAACTGGATTTCCGCTTGAGTAATCGGTAGGGCAACCGGAGAATCTTTCAAAAAATCCTTAATATTGATGCCAAATTGTGCTAAAGAAAACTCGTAGGCTTCATGACAGATCGAGAGAAGATGGGCAAAGTAAACCACACCGGCCGCATCGGTATCGGCCAGATAAATTAGGCGTTCATAGGACATAAAAAGCTTATTGTCTTTCTAGAAAGGTTAAACTATCTTGTAGTTGTCTTAACTCGTCTCGATGGGCTTTGACAGTTAATTCCGTTTGCTGAGATTTGCTTTCTACTTTAAAAGCCACTTCCTCTAAACGGCCGACTTTTTGCCAATAGAAAACACCCGCGAGGGGAGATAAACCCACAAGAGCAAAAATATAGGGATTAGTATCGGGAAATAACACCGATAACACCAGTGAGAAGCAAAATAAACCCAAGGCCGCTAAAATTGTCAAAAATATCGCTAGAAAGGGGCTAGGAGGCACAAAACCCTGTAATCTGACAATATTCTGTTCGGGTTCGATCGCCTTGACTTGATAGGAACGTCGGTCAAAATAATCTCGCAGTTGTTCTAATAGTTGGTCGTCACTGGTACTGGTAAGATAGACACGCTGTTCGATACGCTCTTTGACGGAACCGCGAATAAAAAAGAATAATCCCACCATGAGCAGGAGAGTCAGAAAAAAAGTTGAGGAAAGAACGGGGGTATCCATGGCGGCAGTTAGGAGCGAAAAAACTTACAATTAATCCTAATTATCCTAACCTATCTTCTCCCCCGATTTAGAAGATAGACCCTAGGAGCAAAACCTCGATCGAGAATCAGAAAAATTTAACCCCAAGGCAGATTCATGGGCAACAATCTATTAACAGGATTAATCGAACCCTTACAGTATAGTTTCATGCAGAGATCCCTAATTGAAGCTATCATCGTCGGGATCATTTGTGCGGTGGTGGGAACCTACCTGATGGTACAACGTTTAGCCCTCTTGGGCGATGCCATCAGTCACTCGGTCTTACCCGGATTAGCGATCGCTTTTATTGGTAATTTTAATCTGCTACTGGGTGCTTTACTAGCCTCAATGGTCAGTACTCTACTGATTAACTTGATCCGTAATCGTTCCCCAATCAAAGAAGATGCGGCCATGGGTATCGTTTTCTCGGCTTTTTTTGCCCTTGGTATCACCCTGATCACTCTCATCCAAAAAAACAACAAAATTGACCTGAATCACTTTCTCTTCGGCAATATTCTGGGTGTCACTGCTGCCGACATCCGCGATACCCTAATTATTGCCGTTATCGTTTTATTAACCGTTTTGCTCCTGTATAAAGAACTATTATTCTACACTTTCGACAAAATCGGGGCGCAAGCGGCGGGTTTACCAGTAAATTTATTAGATTTAGGCTTAATGCTCCTGATCGGTCTGACAATCGTTGCTAGTCTCCAAGCGGTGGGAGTAATCCTCGTTTTGTCCCTTTTGATTACCCCCGCGGCCACTGCTTATCTTTTAGTTACCCGTCTCCATCAAGTCATGGGTTTAGGTGTGGGTGTGGGTATTATTTCTAGTATCAGTGGGATGTATTTAAGTTATTACTGGAATTTACCCTCTGGACCAGCGATCGTGCTTGTCGCTTTTAGCCTATTTATGTTGGCCTTTTTATTCAGTCCCCGTCAGGGAATTTTCACCCATCCCTCTAGTCTAGGTGGTCAACTTTCTATCTGGGGAGAGATGAAAAATTTGTTGAGACGACGTTAGTTTGCAGCAGAAGGTGGGGTTTTTGGCAAGTGATCAAAAAAAGCTGACGGCTAAAAAACTGATAACGGCTATCAGTAGTCGTGCAGAATTAATTTCCTAGTCGAGACTCCGAGACAGTAGAGGATGCCCTATCAGGTTATACTTCATCTTTAGGAGAAACGCCTTAAGTATGGCACGATTTTTGAAAAATGGTATAAAAAGTATAAATGTCAATCGATCGACTTAAATCTTAAACTAAATAATCAAGCCCGAATCGCCCGGTATTGGAGGAACAAAACAACTCGTGAGTATACCTGATTTAATCCAAAAAGGCGGAGTGGCCATGTGGCCGCTGCTTTTTCTGTCTATTTTAGCTCTTAGCACTATTATCGAACGAATTTGGTTTTGGAGTCGTACTCTCCTCAGTGAGGGCCAGATTTTAAATCGCATTATGGAATCCGCCATCCGTAACTGGGATTTGGCGGCAAAAGTCGCCGGAGATTCCCGCAATCACCCCATTGGTAGCTATCTTTATGCTCCCCTGCGTTTAGAAAATCCAGATCCAGAGGTTTTTCACTTTGCCCTCGAATCGGCTGCCGATGAACAATTATCCCTAATGAAACGGGGCGATAAAATCCTTGAGGCAGTCATTGCCCTTTCTCCCCTGTTAGGATTATTAGGGACGGTACTCGGTTTAATTACCTCTTTGGCCAATATTCAATTAAGTGACCTGGGAACTTCCTCGACGGCGGGAGTAACTTTAGGTATTAGTGAAGCTTTAATTTCCACCGCTACCGGCCTAATTGTCGCTATTTTTAGCCTCGCTTTCTATCGTGTTTTTCAGGGACTCTGGTTCAATCAAGCCCGAATTTTTCGCAAGGCCGGCAGTGATTTAGAAATTATCTACCGCCAACGCTGGTTACACCAAGAAGACCAACAATACGCCCTCAGTGCTAACCTAGAAAAACCTCTCGATCGCTAAATCTCTCCCTTATCAAGCATGGCCGAAACTAAATCTCTTAACCACAAAAAGCCAAAAAGTAGCCATATTACGGCTCGTCCGCTCAAATTATGGCATGATCAACAGCGCATTCAAGAGGATGTGCAGGTTAATATCATCCCCTTGATCGATGTAATTTTCTGTATTCTCACTTTCTTTATTCTTGGTGCAGTGGGATTATCTCGCCAACAGGCTATCAGCCTCGATTTACCGAAAGCTAGTACCGCCACCACCCCGATGCGGGAAATGTTGGTGGTTAGTCTCGATGATTTCGGACAACTCTACGTCGAAAAACAAATGGTGACTCGCGCCCAGTTGTTCGAGGCGATCAAGAATTATCATCAATATAGTCCCAATGGACTGATGGTACTGAATGCCTCCAGAAATGCCAGTTATAACGAAGTGGTTGGGGTTTTAGACCTACTGCGACAGGTAGGCGGTGATCGTGTGGCTTTAGCGACTCTATCGGGGGAGGCTAATAATCCCACCCTGGAAAATAGCAATCCTTTGCCCAATTTGCCGACTAATCCCACCTTGCCCAGTTTACCCAATCCTCTGGGCAGCAATTAACTAGGAATGGATGCGATAGCTGAGTAATTGTTCTTCGAGGGCGGCAATGCGATTGTAGGCCGCCGTCAATTGTGCCGTTAATCGGCGAATTTGGATTTCATCGGCAAAAGAATTATCGCCATTGACAGCTGGGGCTTGTTTGCCACCGTGATCCCGGAGAATATCTTTATGATCGTAGAGGCTATTATCGGATAACTCGGAAAAACCGACCATTTCCAGGGATTCTCGCAGGGAATGACTCGATTTATCCCCAGCTAGGATAGCAATTTGCTGGCTGAGGCTTTCGACAATATCCTGTAGACGCTCGACTTTCTGCTCAAGACTGATAATCTGTTGTTGTAGTCCATTCATGCAATTACCTAGGGATAAAGGAGGTTTCCCCTCTATGCTAGGCTCTGGAGGAAATGGGCTATAACAATTTCTGATTGATTTAACGATCCCTTTACTGCCCTTAACGAAAATATGGCACGGGAAGTCCCCACACGAGACCGAAGCGGGATGGGGATGTGCCGAGTGCCTCCTTTCCCCTTGATCAAAACCTATGCCACAATGTTTATGGACTTAAGCATATTTTGAGACTTTTTAGAATGAAATAGCCCTGGCATCGGTAATCGCACTCGACATAAAAATTAGCTCACCAATCTAGATAAAATTTCTCGATGAATTAAAGCTCGATCGATTAAAAAATGTTTGCGATCGCTGGTTAATCCCTCTCCATTGGCATAAAAATCAATCCAAGTGGTACTAATATCATTAACTGCCTCTGGTAACTGATCTAATTCCCAACCCGGCATCGGTACTTCGGCAATTAATCGCGACACTTTCGGATCATAACTCAGGGCAAAACAACGACAATCTTCTGCTGCGGCCATAATTAAACTATGAAAGCGCATTCCGATCACCATTTCTACCCCACGAAATAAGCCTTTTAACTGTCTTGGATCTTCTAAACTAACGATTTGATGATTTTCCCTTAATTGACGTGCTACAGCTTCACAAAGGGGCAAATCCCGCGACTTTTGAAAAGGGACTAAGAGAATAAACGCCCCCGTACTGATTTGTAAATCAATTAAAGCTTGGGTTAATTTATCTAATTTTGCCGGGGTTAATAGGGGATGGGGACGTAAATTGACGGCGATTCTTGGGGCGGGTAAATCCGATAATCCCTTGACTGATTGAGCGTCTAAAGCCCATACTGGATCGGGGGCAACAATGGGATGAATACCCCAATTGGCGACTAAATGAGCCGAAGTATCATCGCGCACACTAACTAAACTACATTTTTGTAAAACTTTTTTGGTTAACCAACGGGTAAAAGGTCTATTTAATGGTCCAATTCCCTGCCCCCAAGCAATAGTTTTTAAGCCCAATAATTGAGCAAGAGCCATTAAACCACCGTAATAAATTGGACTGGCAAAACTGGTGACATCCTGCATTAAACTGCCGCCACCCCAGATAAATATATCCGCTTTTTTCATAGTTTGAAAAACTTGCCACCAATCCCTACTAGGACAGGTTTCCACTCCATAACGTTGACTGGTTTCTCTGGGATTATTTGACAAAACAATAGGTTTAATTGCTGAGGGCAACATCTGCAATAGAGACACTAATAATGCCTCATCTCCTCCGTTTCCTCTCCCATAATATCCACAAATTACTGCACGCATATATCAGTTATCAGTTTTAGTCGTCCATTTGCCAGGGTTCGGTGATGTTTTTTTCATCGAGGATATTTTTGGCTCTTAAAATCAAGACCAATTCACCTAGGATTGTGACATCAGGGGGACTATCAAACCATTGTAAAGAGACGGAATTATCCCTCTCCACTAGATAATAATTGTTCACATCCCATTCGGCCAAAACTCGATCGATCACTAATAACACTTCCTCAGACCTGGTGGCAATCGATCGAGGTAATTGATCGCTAGGCCATAAAATAGCTACAGGATCGATCGCCTTGAGAATTGCTTGCCAACCGGGGAGAGGCACGATTGTTTGTTTATCCCCCACCGTTACCAGTCGAAAAGGTTCCTCGACGCTCAAACTTTCTGTGTGTTTTATATCAGTTACCGTCACCGGAAATCTTCCTACTAAAGGAATAATTCTGGCTAATTCGTCCTCATCCTGTAAACGATGGACGGGTAGCAACGGTGCGCTACGGGAGGGAGTAACGGTAAAATCTTGTAGTAAAGACTCGATCGCCTGTCTGGCCGAGTCAGAATGGGCAAATTTCAAACCTTTAGCGATTAATTTCGCTCTTTCGGCTAAATCTCGCTTTTGTTTGCCCCGTTTCCAACACTGATAAGCGATCGCATCTCCAGGATGACGAGTAAATTCACTGGGAATCTGGGATAAACGGGAAAAATCTTGGATAGCTTTGGCGATATCGTGTGCTTCAGCCACCTCAATCCTTTTTTCTGCCGCTAATTTCGCTGCCCCCAATCTTTGTTCTTGGTTGAGAATCCGTAATTCGTATAGCACATCACTGCGCGGCCCGATGTAGTAACTTAACAAATCTTCATCTGCCCCCGCTTTGATTAAACTCTCAAAAACTTGGGCAGCGACAATAATTAAATTTTGTTGGGCATTTTGAAAACCGGTTTGTTCAAAGATTAACTGGGAATCGTAGCCAGCTTTTTGCAGTTTTTGACATTTTTGCCCCCAATTCACCCAATTTCCTTCCTTATGAAGCAGCGAGCGCATTAATTCGGTCGCTTCCGTTTCGCTGATTCGATCATCTGTACTGCGAGGCTGTTCTGTCATAGACAACTTGATCAAGCTACAATAACTAAAATTTATCTAATCCCTCAAAAATCTTCAATAGCAATTAAGGTTAACAGGATAGACTAGATAGTAACAGGATAGCTGACAATCACCCCCTTCGTACCTGTTAGGGCAAGTTTATCTTCAATGTCTAGATTAAGAGTTAATGGAAGCATTCCCCCCTCGTCCACAACTAACCCCGGTCAAAGGACGATGAAAACCAAGCGTCACCCCAAAGATAGTGCCTTGGGTTTAGTCTCTACCCTCAGCTTTCCGGCGATCGTCGGGACGGCGGATATGATGCTAAAATCGGCAGAAGTTACCCTCGTGGGTTACGAAAAAATTGGCGGTGGTCACTGTACGGCGATCGTGCGTGGTAATATTGCCGATGTGCGGTTAGCAGTGGAAGAAGGGGCAAAAACCGCCGCACAGTTCGGACAATTGGTATCTAAATCGGTTATTCCCCGACCGATGCCCAATTTAGAGGTAATTTTCCCAATTGGTAGCCGTTTAGCCGAAATTGCCCAAAGTCAACGGGGTTTCAGCAAACTGAGCAATATGTCGATCGGTCTCTTGGAAACCCGCGGTTTTCCTGCTATGGTGGGGGCAGCCGATGCCATGTTAAAATCGGCCGATGTGCAGTTAGCTTCCTACGAAACAATTGGGGATGGTTTGTGTACGGCCATTATCCGGGGTTCCGTCGCTAATGTGGCCGTGGCCATTGATGCGGGAATGCGGGAAGCAGAGAAAATCGGTGAACTGCACGCGGTGATGATTATTCCCCGTTTATTGGAAGATTTAGAACATACTTTACCGGTGGCCAGCTACTGGTTAGAAACCCCCGAACCTTTACCGATGTTGTTACCCAATACTGTCCGGGAAAAACAACGGGAATTGGTTGCTTTACCTGAATTGGAAAAAACCAAAATACCGATTCGTCGCCAAGAAATGCAGGAAAAAGTGTTAGAAGAAGTGATTCCCGTGGAAGTTATCACCGATGAGGACAGTTATTAATTTTTATTTTCAGCTTTGCTCCTGTGCTGCTAAAAGTACAGGAGCAAAAGGTTGAATTAGGATTTGCGGCAAAAAGTTTGTTACTGGGTGTGGGGTGGATACTTGTATCGGGTTTGAATGATAATTTCACGGTAAAAAATCTTTACAGAAGCCCCCGACAATTAAACGAATCAAATAATTATAAATTTTTGTCAAGAGGTGCGGTCAGATCGAATAATCGTCGCTAGAATGAGCCTAGTTGTCAGAAATTTAGTTAGACAAGGTTTTTGGCAATATACTAATCTGGCTAACACGCTTTTGGGCGTGATATACGGAAACTTCTAGCGATCACGCCTAAATGAGGTGATATGCCAAAAGTTGACCTATATCGTTACTGTAGAGAGTGTTATACAGAAAGTTGACCTATAATATGTGGTTAGCCGCGTCCGAGGTAGAACAATGGCGGAGCCGAAACGACTGATTGATATCCAATTGGAGATGCTTAACGCTGAACTGAACCATATCGGTGGGGCGATCCGTCAACATGATGAGATCACCAAGTCGGTTAAGAACTGGGCCGTCGTGACATGGACAGCTAGCATTGGCTTGTCCCTCAAGGACCCAAATTTGCACTCACTCATCTGGTTGACAGCCATCGTGCCTTTGGTGTTTTGGATTGTGGATGGTTCCTTTCGCAGAATTCAGAGGAGTCTCATTAGTCGCATGCGGCAGATTTCAGACTACGTAAACTCGCCGATGTTCAGAACAGCAGCCGAGAACGGGTCTGCCTTGGAGTTCCCGCTGCTACTGATGCGAAGGAAGACCAAAGATTTCAAAAACACGCTTCCAGGCACGATGTTGTTTCGATCGGTATCGCTGCTCTATCTGGGTTTGGCGTTTTGCAGTTCGCTGCTCTGGCTGACTGTGAAGTGAGAATGAGCGGGCCAACGTCAACGCTCCAGCGATCGCAATCTTGTAGGGTGCGTTCCCTAATGTGGCTCCTCCTACTCCACTAATAGATTTTTGGGGAACGCACCATGCACATTGATTGAAGCTGTGGGTTTAAGTGCGATACCGAAGACACTGGGTAGCACCCATAGATGTCGTTAGGCCTTTAATCTACTTACAGATCAGAGGCAGGCATTGACAATTAATGTAGGATTAGCTAGTATGATGATCTAATCCTACCAGGCTGTCGTAAACAGTTTATGGCAATGAGTAAGAAAGTTAGCATAACCTTAGACGACGAAGTTTTGGAATTTGTAGATCGACTAGCAAGCAATCGTAGCAGCTTCATAAATGATGTTCTCTGGCAAGAGAAGAGAAGGGTTTTTATGAAAGAGCTAGAAGAAGCTTATAAAGATCAGGCCAATGATCCAGAGATGCAAGCAGAAATCTCTGTCTGGGATATTGTAGTGGGCGACGGTCTAAATGCCTAATGGAAGACTAACCTATAAGCGAGGAGAAATCTGGTGGATCGATCTGAAACCCGTTGTTGGTTATGAAACCGATAAAGAACGTCCTTGCCTGATTTTACAAAACGATATTGGCAATCAAAATGGAACAACGACAGTAGTTGCTCCATTGTTGCCCGGGAAAAGGACTTATCCTTTTGTTGTCAATATTACACCGACAGTGCAGAATGGACTAGACGGAGATCGACACATCAACTTAAGTCAAATGAGGGCTGTAGATTCTCAAAGAATTAAGAATAAACAGGGTGTTTTAGAAGACGTTTATTGGGAAGAAATAGAGAAAGCAGTATGTATTGAGCTCGGTTTCAGCAAATCGCTATCGCCGTAGGGTGCGTTCCCTAAGGTGGTTCCTACTGCTCCAGCGATCGATTTTGGGGAACGCACCATGTACATTGATTGAAACTGTGGGCATTATGCTAGAGTGGCGGTAAGAGCAGTTATCAACTACTACAAACAGTTGAATTGGTAAAATACATGAGTACGTCTGCAAAATCACTAGAAGAACTGGTGAGACAATTACCGCCCCAGTTAAAGGTTGAAGTACAAACGTTTGTAGAGTCACTTTTAAGTAAATCTAACCAACCTATAAAACGTAAACTCCGTCAAGACTGGGCAGGGATGCTTAAAACCGATTACACATCAATTGAGTTACAGCATCTTGCAGTTGAATGGAGAAATGGCTAGTGTTTCTTCTGGATACAAATATTTGGCTAGAACGCTTATTAGGACAAGGACAGGCGGAGGTTGTTGCGGAGCTACTTGATACGCTCTCGCCCTCTGATATGTGTATGACTGATTTTACTTTACATTCTATCGGGGTGATCTGTAATCGGCTGAATCAACGAGACGTTTTTATCAAATTTGTCGATGACGTTTTGATTGATGCTGGTGTTGTACTGGTCAGTGTTCCTGCTAACCAAATGAAGAGAGTCGTAGAAATAATAGATCTCTTTCGCTTGGATTTTGATGATGCTTACCAATATGTTGCTGCCGAGCTTGAAAAAGCTACTATTGTGAGTTTTGATCAAGATTTTGACAAGACAGAACAAAGACGTTTGACTCCTATGCAAGTGCTTAAAATTAGAAATTAATTGCTTGCTCCCGTCAGTGCGATGCCGAACGCAATTTTGTAGGGTGCGTTCCCTAAAGTGGTTCCTACTGCTCCAGCGATCGATTTTGGGGAACGCACCATGTACATTGATTGAAACTGTGGGTTTAAGTGCGATGTGGAAGGCACTGGGTAGCAGTACGCTGACGAGGGTACGCTAATCAAATGTAATGCGCCATATTTTCATTGGTGAGGCCAGCAGAGTTGGGGGTGATATGATGAGAAAAGAGCGGCCACTCAACACCATTTGGAGCTAATCAAAACTATGTCACTGTATCCTGATAAGGAACCCGCAATTACTCGAACAGAGCGTGGTTTAACAATTTCTGGCACAAGAATAACCTTGTATCAAATAATGGACTATATTCACGCCAATTACCCTCGTCATTTAATCCGCCATCAATTCTATCTAACTGATGAGCAGTTTGATGCAGCTATCTCTTATATTGACGCTCACTACAAAGAAGTAGAGTCAGAGTATCAAATAGTTGTGCAGCAAGCAGCAGAAATTCGAGATTATTGGAATGAGCGTAACCAAGAACGTATTGCTAATATTTCTAAGTTGCCGCCCAAGCCTGAATATACTTCTGCTTGGCAAAAATTGCAAGCGCGTAAAGCCAAACGAGCAGCAATAAGCCAGTGATTTTTCTAATCGATCACAATATTGAAGGGCAATCGCTCATACTTTTTGGCAGTATTACTTCTGAAGGGTGGCTTGAAACATTACCAATTCGTTTTATTTCATTTGATGAAGTTGAATTACCAATTACCAGCAGTGATAGAGTGGTTTGGCACTTTGCTCAAGAGAATCAAATGATTTTACTAACCGCCAACCGTAGTATGAAGGGTGAAGATTCTCTAGAACAAGTAATTCGAGAAGAATGTTTACCAACTTCTTTGCCTGTGGTTACGTTTGCAAATGTTGATCGGATTATTGAACGAGAATATCGAGAAGAATGTGTTGATCGCTTGATTGAAATTGCTCTTTACCTTGAAAATTATTTAGGCGTGAGTCGTCTGTTCATTCCATAGCAAATGTCCTAACTTTGCCGTTAGGCGGCTTCGTCTATCTGTGAAGGCGTAGCCGCAGTGCGATGCCGAAGGCACTGCGTAGCAGATCGCAATCTTGTAGGGTGCGTTCCCTAATCTGGCTCCTACTACTTCAGCGATCGATTTTGGGGAACGCACCATGCACATTGATGGAAACTGTGGGTTAAAGTGCGGTCGCCGATCTTAATAAGCTACATTAACAACAATACTCAAAGAGAAGGCTTAAAATGGTTAAATCAACTTTGTACACGACAGCAAAAGTCCTACCGGGAAATAGAATTGAAATTGAATCTCCAGCTCTGACTGTAGGACAAACTGTTGAGGTAGTTATTTTGCTTGAAGAAGTTAGTTCTGATTCTTCTACCACCGAAGCTATCTCTCCATCCTTAAAACAGCGTCTTGCTTTTCTGAAGTTACCAATGACTGAACGGAGGAATATTCTCAAAAGTCAAGCCGATATAATGCTCTCTCACTATCAACAAGATTCTGAATGGCAGGAGTTAATGGCAGGTGACATCATTGAGTATTAACCCTGAGCTGCCAAAACGTGGAGAAATTTGGTTAGTCAACTTCGATCCTACTGTTGGTGCAGAAATCAAAAAATTGCGTCCTGCCGTCGTCATCAGTTCCGATTCAGTAGGAAAGCTTCCTATCAAGCTTATTGCTCCTATTATAGACTGGAAAACATATTTTTCAGCAAATTTCTGGCACGTTAAAATTGAACCTAACAGTATCAATGGATTGAATAACTGGACTTCCCCCATACAGAAATACTAAAAAATTAACAAAACCCTTACTGCAGGTCGCTTCTCAGAAAAAATTGAAAAGAGGCTACTGGGTACATTTTTCCCTTGAAAATGGCTGTACCGTTGACTGTATCTGGAGT
>NZ_JADBUE010000147.1:0-6091 GCF_020245805.1 Microcystis sp. M179S2
ACGAGCGAAACAGGTGCAAGATTTTGAGAGAATCGTCGTTCAAAACCTTGCGTCTTCATCGGCCCGCGTCCTGTAGGGGCGAAGCATTCGGGCAATAACCTATCGGTGAAACCGTAGATTTTCTATCCGAATGCTTCGCCCCTACTTTTTGCCGCAAACCCTATCTATATCCTTACTTTTAATCATGATACCAATACTCACCCCCTGTCAGGAATGTCAGACACATTCTCATACTTTCTAGCGGAATTATCGCCATTAGCCTGTAGTAGTAGTAGGTTGGGTTGAGGAACGAAACCCAACACACAATAATTGTTATGATTTCTTGGAGCAGGTTGAAAAATCGATCTTCTATGTTCAGCAACAGCACAACATCAGTGAAGAAATCGGCACTCGGCAAGGGGCAGTATGAAAATGGGATCACTTATTTAGATTTCAGATGGTATATGGTAAAATTTGCATAATTCAGTAAGATTAGTATTATCCTATATTATTTCAACTCAACTTCCTATGAGTAACAAATCTACGATTAAATTGGTGATCGCTTTTAACGATCCTAACCTGGAGCCTGAAGAACGCGACGAACAGGCCCAAGTATTACTAACAGAACTACAACAGGCAGATGAAGTTGAATCGGTTAAACGCATTCTTGATCCCAATCCCCCTGAAGGTAATAAGTCGTTGGGCGGTTTTTTGGGTGGAATCTTAATGACCGAAGTTAACCCCGCTAATGGGAAAAAGTTGTTAGGGTTTCTTGGCGATCGCTTGGGAGGTAAACCGATAGAATTGTCGGTAGAGGCCAATGGTCGCAATTTGACGGTTAAGGCTCACAGTCGAGAAGAATTGGAAATGGCTATTAAAGCGGCTCTAGACTTTATCTCAGGTTAAAGAAGGTATTATGGCAAAATTTGCTTTGTTAATTGGTGTGAGCGAGTATTCCGAAGGATTGCGCCCAATTTCTAGTGCCATTCTAGACGTTGAAGCAATGCGCCGAGTATTAGAGCATCCAGACATGGGAGCCTTTGATCAGGTTACAGTTTTGCCTAACCCAGACAAAGGGAGCATGGAAAAAGCAGTTGAGGTTTTATTTGCTGATCGAAAGCGAGATGATTTGGTGCTTTTATATTTTTCTGGGCATGGACTTAAAGATCAAAAGGCTAGATTTTTTCTAAGTACAAGAGACACTGGGCGTGATCAGAAGGGAAATTTTTCTCTTGCAACAGCTTTAGCGGCAACTAAACTTCAAGAGTACATCACAGATAGTCATTCCCAAAGGCAGATAATTATTCTCGACTGCTGTTTTAGCGGAGCATTGGTTCAGGGAATGCCAATCAAAGGGGAATTTAACATTCAAGAGGAATTAGGAGGTAAAGGAAGGGCGATTTTGACCTCTTCTAGTCCAATTGAATATTCTTTTGAGTCGGAAGATAACGATTTGTCCATCTATACAAAATATCTAGTTGAAGGAATTGAAACTGGTGCAGCAGATCAGGATGGTGATCAATTAATTTCTGTTAATGAATTGCATGAGTATGCCAGCGAACGAGTAAAGGAAGCTGCCCCGGCAATGACTCCCAAATTTTATCTTTCTCTTGAAGGAGAGGATACTATTTATTTAGCCAAATCTCCTCTTGCTGCTAATGATCCTAAATTTAAGTATCGTAAAATAGTTGAGGATATTATTAAAAAGTGGAATGATGAGGATATTAAAGATTATTGTTTTAAGGAGGAAGACTTTTCTGCTGCAGATAGGGCAGTTTTGGATGCAACAATAGATCAATTAAATCTCTCACCAGATGAAGCCAGAACGATTGAAACAGAAGTTCTTAACCCACTGCTACTGCGACGAGACAATATTAAGAAATATAGGAATGCGTTTCGGAAAATAATAGCTGCTGCTAATCATACTCCATTGAAAAACAAAGATAAAGAGAGTTTAAAGAAACTGCAAATTATCTATGGACTCAGGGATGAGGATATTCAGGTGATTGAAGAAGAAGTGCAAAATGAGGTTTATCCCATTACTCCGACGATTCCACCAATCACTTCGCCTTCTGCAAAAATCGCCCAAATTTTGCATTCTATAAAAACTTTAAAGCCCCAAAATTTCAAATTAAATCTGCCAGTTAGGATAGGAATAGCATCAATAGCAGTTGTAAGTTTAATTGCCATTAATCGCCATAATATTATTACTCCATTAATTCCATCTGATTGTCCAAAACAAACGGGCGACTTTATTAGTGAAGGAGAAGAAGTTCTTAATTACTCTCAATTGTTTAACAAGAAGAAAGGTACAGAATATTTTGCACAGTGTGATTATCAAAAAGCCCTGTTAAGATTTAAGGACGCATGGCAAGAGGATAGGCTAGATGCAGAAACATTAATTTACTTAAATAATGCTTTACTAGAAGCCAATAAAATGCCATATTACACGATTGCTATTGCTGTTAGTATTCCCAAAAATCAAAGTGACTTTAATGATGATGATGGTGATAGTCGAGCAAAAGAAATGTTACGAGGAGTAGCGCAATTACAAACAAAAATTAATCTGGGACTTTTAAATGACAATGATCCATTCCTCAAGTATTTTCCAGATCAAAATTTTATCAACAAAAAAGCGATTAATGGTAAGGGATTAAAAGTTGTCATTACTAATGATGAAAATGACGAATTACTAGCCCAAAAGACAGCAAAATCTCTTTCCCAGCGTCCTGAAATTTTAGGGGTTGTTGGTCACTATCCCAGTGAAATGACTGTGGCAACGGTGGATATTTATAAGGAAAATGATTTAGTTTTGATTTCTCCCGGATCAACGACTAGCGAGCTTACTAAATACCCCAGAAAAAATTTCCTGCGAACTGTTTTTTCCAGCGATCAACAATCTCCTGCCATTGCAAAATTTTTGCAAGAAAAGTCTATTAAAAAAGTGGTAGGCTTTTATAGTGAAGGAAGTCCATTTAGTGAATCTTTTTTTAATAGTTTTAAAACTATTTTTACACGCCCTCCATTCTCTGGAACTGTAGTAAAATTAGATGAATTTGATCTGGGAAATAATTTTAAGGCAGAAGAAGCCATCCAAGAGTTACGACGACAAACAGAAGCAAAAATAACAGAAACAATAGGGCTTGTACTATTCCCAAAAGCAATTGGCGATGCTCAAGGCGATGCAATTAGACTTATAAAACTTAATAATAGTCAAAATTGGGTTATCGGATCATGGGGGCTTCGTAGTTCTCGTACCTTAGAACAAATTAACAACCTACAACCTTTTCAAAAGTTTGTTATTGCGGTTCCTTGGGATTCTTTAACCAGTCCTAACCAGGATTTTCTTAAGGATGCTAAAATTTTATGGACTACAACTTCTGTTAATGCAATAACGGCCCTATCCTATGATGCAACTCTTGCTCTAACAAAAGCTCTAGAAAAGGCAAATACTCCCACACGAATTAATATCCTTGAACACTTAAAGTCTCCTGATTTTCTTGTCACTAAAGGTGCAACTGGGACAATTCAATTCGATGAAAATGGCGATCGCAAGAAGTTGGATGAAAATGGCGAACCCCAAAATCCCTCCGTAGAATTTGTTCACATTGTGGAGTGTCGGACACTAAGTTCAGATTTTGCTTTTGTCCCAATCAAGTATCCTACTGCTAAAGATGCCGGTTTATCCTGTTTAAACTCACCCAAAAAACCTAGTCCCTAGCTAATCAGGGTTGGCTGAAAAAGTCTGAAATGCCGCTAGGAAAAAGGTTTCGACCCAATAAAGCGATCGCCCCTCTTGTAGGTTGGGTTGAGGAACGAAACCCAACACAGAATTAGATAACCAACTAAAATAATCTATACTAAGCCAATAAAGCCCGTTTTATTGGGTTTGCTGCCTTCTATTGACAGTAGGCTCAAACTAATAATGAATATCATCGTCGCAATCACTCGTGGACTGGAGACAACAACTGATTATTTTTACCCGTTATCCAGAATTGGGGAAAGTAAAAACCCGTATGATTCCGGCCTTGGCAGCCAAGGGAGCCGAAGAATTACACCGAAAACTGGCCGAATATACCCTCAGTAAATTAGCGGGTTTGAGGAGTTTTCTCTCCCTGATCATTTACTACCATGGCGGCAGCGAGGAAAAAATGCGTACTTGGTTAGGTGTGCATTATTGCTATCATTCTCAACGGGGAAAAGACTTAGGAGAAAAGATGCAAAATGCTTTTGCCGATGGTTTTGCTCAAGGGATGACAGCGATCGCTATTATTGGCACAGATTGCCCAGAAATCGGGGAAAAAGAGATTTTAGCAGCCTTTGAGGCCCTAAAAACCCACGATATGGTTTTAGGGCCGGCGTTAGATGGAGGATACTACCTAATTGCTTTAAAACAGGTCTTTCCAGAGCTTTTTGACGGTATTCCCTGGGGAACGGGGGAAGTCTTGGCAAAAACTCAGACAATCGCCGCTAAACTGGCTTTAAAGACCGCTTATCTGCCTAAATTAGCCGATATAGATCGCCCGGAAGACCTGCCCATCTTAAAAAATTATCTGCCAGAATTAAGGTTGAACGATGACGGGGGTTCCCATGCGGACTAAATCAAACAACACTTTCACATCCCGATTCCGCATCCGCACACAACCATGGGAAGCGGCACTACCGAGGGAATTTTCCGCGGGGGTGCCATGAAAACCGATGGAATTTTTGCCGTCACTCCAAAAACCGATCCATCTTTCCCCTAGGGGACTATTGGGACCGGGGGTGCTGACTTTTCCTGTCCAGGGACTTTTCCAGACGGGATTGCGAACTAACTCCCGCACCTCAAATTTACCGGTGGGGGTTTCCCAGCCTTTTTTGCCGACGGCGACGGTAAATTGTGCTAAAACTTTACTATCTTGATAAATGTAAACTTTTCTCTCTTTCAGTTTCAGGACCAGATGGGTAGCGAGAGTTTGATTGGCTGCGGTATTCGGGGTGACGGTGCTGATTTGGTTAGCTTGGGCCGGATATACGGGTAAACAAGTTAATCCTAATCCGATGATTAAGAGGGTCAAATTTCGTTTGAACGCCATTGTTCCCACACTCCTCAATTGCGATAGCGATAATTTTTAAGGATAGCAAATAGGGAACTTTTTGGAAGCTCAAGCCGCTTACACTGTGCCAGTTTTAGCTTCGTACTGCCGACAACCTTCACAGGGACCGGTGGGATTAACCGCACAACGCAAATGGGGGGAATAGGCATTAAAACGACAACTAAGATCACCTATAAATGCCGGTTTATTTTCTGTCCCTGGAGGGATTGACAAAAAATCACTGGCAATCACCGTGCTGTATTCGTGACGATAGCGAATCCCTCTCAAACGGTTGCTTAATCTCTGTTGGGATCGGTTAATCAACCAGAGACTAACGAGAGAGGGAAAGATGGCAAGGATAAAAACAAGGGTTATCCTGATCACGATTTCAGTTTAGGCGATCACCAGTGCTGCTAACTTATTATCGAGGCCGGCGCTAGAAATTAGGCCATAACTAGGGAAGACTTCAGGGGTTCTTCCTTTTTGCTTTCATAAACTGCCCCAGGACCGGGGAATCCTCTGGTTAGTTCCCGCACTTTAATCTCACCTGCTTGCAGGGATTTGGTCAAAATTTCCATGGCAACCACGGGTTTACCCGCACCACAGAAGAATAAATCGGCGGCGAAATAGCCGTGTTCAGGCCAGGTGTGGATCGCGATATGAGATTCAGCTAAAGTCGCCGTCGCGGTAACTCCGTGGGGACTGAACTGGTGGACACACAAATCGATCAGCGTTGCTTCTCCTGCCGTAATTCCATCGAGGATAGCGCGACGAATGCGCTCGGGATCGTTGAGGAGGTCAGCAGGTACTTGCCAAGCATCGACAATCAAATGGGTTCCCAGTTTGGTCATTTTTTTTTCAATACTCCCTATCGAAAAACCTTCACAGATTTACCAGTATAACACAATTTTTCTAACTTGTGCAAAAAAGATCTGGTTTTTCTCGGTTACTTTTTCTAAAAAACTGAGACAGTGTGGGGTGTGGGGTGTGGGGTGTGGGGTGTGGGGTGTGGGGTGTGGGGTGTGGGGTGTGGGGTG
>NZ_JADBUE010000148.1:0-5422 GCF_020245805.1 Microcystis sp. M179S2
AAATCCTTATCTGGCAAGAGACTTAATTGATTAGTTCGCTCTAGATCAAAAATAATTGACAAAAATCGCCAAATGCCTTTCTATATAAGGGTTCCATCCCTTATAACCCCCGTCCATTGCATAACAAAAACCGAAGAACCTTCTTTTGTTTTTGATTCTCTCCCTAAAGCGATCGTTTTTGCTTGGGAATCGAACTTGATTAATCTCCCAGATAGAGAAGTGCCATTTTTTAAAGATACATTTGTATCATCTGGTATGAATACGGGAATTTTCTTGACGGGAGATCGATCGCCGGTGGCTGGTAGATGATAGCCAGCAAGAGAGGCGATAAAAACTAGGCTAGTTGCGGTTATTATTGGGTAGAGTTTTTTCATCTTTACCTTGCCTGAATGATCGGGATTTAGTTGGTTCTGTTTTCGATCTTGGATGCGGTGGGTTAGGAGTAACAGTAACCCAACCTAGGGTTTTTTCTAGAGGGTTTTTTCCATATTTTAGCGTCGGGATTGTCAAAGGGGAAGCGTTGTATCTTCTCCTTATGTTAAAACTTATGAAGGTACTCCTTTATGCGGTAAGCGATAGAAATATGACTCTACAAGAGCTAATGCGGTGGGTGGAAAAATTATCCTCGATCGAGAAACGGCAACTGATCGAAAAAATTACCGCAGAAATGGCATCGGAATCGGCAGAAGTTAATCAACCCCGTCCCTCTTTATGGGGTATATGCGCCGATTTAGGACAGGCTCCCTCGGCTGAAGATATCGATAAAACCCGACGAGAAGCGTGGGGAGATTTTACGGCAGAGGATATTTAAGTGTTAAAAGCAGTTTTAAGTAGGTAGGCGTTAAAAATTATCAGACACCCCCCTTATCAAGGGGGGCAGGGGGGATCGAACCTGAAATCCATTTTAAATTTAATTATAACCAGCTACTTAGATACTCATGCGGTTATCTGGTATCTTTACATCGAATTATTGCGGCAACCGCCCTATATTTAAACGGTCCCTTAATTAGCCGAGATCGAAAAATTCAATTATCAACGGTTAATACGATCTGGTAGCAACGAACTAATCAAATTCCTATTCCCCGAATATAATTGGATGCGGTGGGTTAGCGCTACTCGTAACCCAACCTGCGGTTTTTGTCAATATATTTTTACTTTCCGAAACCTTTGTTCGGGCGGTTTTGTTTGGCAATACGGAGGGCTTTTCCGGTTTTGCCATCCTGTAGTGCGATCCGCATCGATCGCTTTTTCTGGTAGGATTGAATATCCGCCGCTAAGGGATGATCGTTATCGATGCGTAGATGGGTTAAAGAACATATAAGACCCGTTTGTTTTCCCGATTCATTTTTTAGGAAACAAATAATTCCCCCCTCGTCTCCCGTGTAGAAAATTTTATCGATCAAAAACTGGTGATCGGGTTTGTATCGCTCGCCTTTTGTTTCAGCTATTTTTAACGTTTCGGGAGTTGCACGCACAGGGATTGGTAAACTCGCTTCCATTTTCTCGATTAACAAACGAACTTGTCGGGGATCGTCGATGGACATGGTTATTCTCCTTGATAAAATACAAAGAACTGGCGATAGAACCCGATCGATCGAGTAGGATAGCGATCGAAAACGCCAATCAGGGACATTTTGCCGTGAGCGCTCCGAATTCTCCCCCTCCCGGAACACAGATACTAGGAACCTTCGCCAGTCTTCTCGGTTTGCTGGGGATTTTTCTCTATTTTACGGGATGGATCTATCGGTGGGCCTATTTCGGCTGGTTTAGCCTTGAGATTAACCGTCTGGACTTGCCCTTGCGTTCCTTCCTTTTCGTGCCGATACAGGTCTTCTGTGGCGATTTCGGGGCGTTGCTGCGAACGTTTCTGGCACTGGTTGCCGTTGCCTTTGCGATTCAATTTACTCTCTGGATTTTGTCTCCCCTGCCATCCTATTCAATTGTCAGTCAATTTAAACGGAAATTTCATCAAAAATTTCACCCTCTAGGTTTATTAGTCCGGGGAATTCCCGAATCTCTCCGAAAAGATTTGATCGCTGTTATTTGGCTATTAATTATTCTTTTTTGGTTAGCTCGAATTCAGGGATCGAGCGATGCCCGTCGCGATGCAGTTAATGATAGTTCTACCTTACCAGTTATCACTTTAGTTTTACCGGAAAAACAGATAGCGATCGGTCGGAATCCGCAGGATGTTTTTACCGATCCTTCTCTCAAAGGTTATCGAATTATCGGTGAGACTAAATTACTCGAAGAGCTGCGGGGAAAAGAAACGAATGATAGTAAAGTTAATCCCCCGCGAGTCTGGCGTTTATTAATTCAAAATAATAATTGGACTTATGTTTTTCGCGGGTTATCCCCTCAGTCGGCAGACAATGAACGTCCGGCGATTCTAGCCATTCGCGAGGATAAGGAGGGACAATTGATGATTCTCGCGCCGGATGTCCCAAAATCCCGATGAGAGTCAATCGGGGAAATTATCAAAAGCGATCGTTAATAAAAAAAGTCTAAAAGTCGCACCCCACAAGGTTTTCGGCGTTGTCAGATCAGAAGAGGAAAGATGCAATGCTCCGGTGCTGATTCGGAGCATCTTTCCATTTGACAACGCCGATTGTAGGGCTAATTCATGAATTAGCCCTACGCCGATTGTAGGGCTAATTCCACTGCTAAATCGAGCGACTCTTGTTCCCCACTTAAGCCCAACTATCGGCACTATTCGTTCATTAAACACTAATTGTCAAGATGCCATGTAATCTTTCCTATCAAAGTAATTTCAGTTCCGGTGCTGATTCGGAGCATCTTTCAATTTGACAACGCCAGGTTTTTAGATTCATTCAGCCCGCCCTATCTAGGGATTGCCACCACCGACAGCGATGCCAGTACCATAAATCTGAGCATTTGTCAAGTTAATTCTCTCCATCGATGCACCTGTCACATCGGCATCATAAATCACGGCACTGGTGAAATTGACTCCATCGAGATCAGCTTGATTGAAACTGGCATTAGTCAGAAAAGCTGCGGTTAAATTTGCGCCTTCTAGGTTAGCATCGGTCAAATCCGCGCCCTCTAAGTTAGCTTCCTCCAGATTAGCTCCTTGTAAATTCGCTTTTCTCAAATCAGCACCGATTAGATGCGCCCCTCTTAAATCTGCACCGCGGAGATCACAGCCCGGACATTCCCGCGTATTCAATAATTGTTGTACCTGTTGGGGATTTTCCGCACCGACGGGGTTAATCAGCAGTAAGGAAGCTAGGGAACCTAGGGCAATCATTAAAGTCCTTTTCATCGTTTTAGCCTCCTCTTTCGTTTTCCTCTCTACTTTTAGGATAGGAAAAAAGCTGCTAACCAACTTCCCCCGATCGGGCTAATTCTCCTGTTATCTCACTTTTGCTTGCTTTTGCTAGTCGATCTCTCCTTTCATCACTGTTGCGATCGCTGCTCGGGCATTTTCCTTAAATTCCTTGACATCGACGCGACTTAATAACCAAACTGCCAGGATCATTCCCAATGCTTGCACGAGGAAAACTAAGCCATAGGCTAAAACCGGACTAGAAAAGACAACTTTACCGATATTTAAAATCGTACCGCCTAAAACCGTGGCTAATCCCCGTGCGATCGCTTGTGATAATCCCCAAGCGCCGATAAAAGTTCCCGCGGTTTCGGCAGCGGTTAAATCTAACATTAAACTGGTAGCCCCGGCGGTAATCATTCCCGAAGCTAAACCGAAAAAGAGCAAGCTTGATTTTAATAAACTTTGGTTAGCAGAAAAGCCGGCAAAAATCAAGAGAATAAAACAAATTGTTGCAAAAATACAGCCATATTTAGTGGTTTTTTGTTTACCGATGCGGGGAATGAGCATAAATCCCGTGGCAGCAATACCAAAAAGGGTTCCGGTTCCCCAAAAAGCGTTCAATTGGGTGGTTTGGGCGATACACATCCCAAAAACCTCGCCGCCAAAGGGTTCCATAATTGCATCCTGCATAAATAAACTCAAAGTCATCATCAGCAGGAAGGTGAAAAATAAACCAGTTTGCCGACTAGCGGTGAGAACTTGTAGGGCATCTTTGAAGGTAATTTGATCCTCTCTTTGCACAAGAGTGGACCGACTACTAAAACGAGAATATTTTTTTTCTACGCCAAAAGTCGCTAAAATACAGAGACCGAAAACGATAGCGGGCATAATCGCGAACACGGGGTTAATATTCGCCTGTAGCTGCGGAATATTGGCTATAGGGGCTGATTGAGTCGGATCATAGGTCAAAATATTTGTACCGCAGATATTGGGAGTATCCAGCAAACGAGAACTAACGATCGCCCCGACGACGATTCCCACCATCAGCATTGACCAAACTATAGCAACTAATTGCGATCGATTATCTTCATCGGACACATCCACCAAGAGGGCAGCAAAAGGGGTAGAACTGGCGCTTAAAGCGAGTCCGTAGAGGGCGAAAATTAAGGCTAAGAGGGCAATCCAGGCGTAGGAAATGGTATTCCATCCCGAAGTTTGAATACTAAGTCCCAATTGCCAAACTACTTGCAAAGCAATAAAAGCTAAAGCGGTAAAAACTGCCGCCCCAATCCAGACATAACCGCTGCGATGATGACCAAAAATAGTTTTACCGTCGGATCTTTGCCCAAACCAGATGCGCGCTGGACTAACAAACTGGTGCATAGCGATCGCAGCTGTGGCGAGAAAGGGTAAAACTTTTAACTCATCGATCATAATCCGATTGAGAACCCCCAAAGTCAGCAGGGACATAATACCTAGTCCCATCTGAAAGAGTCCTAAGCGAAACATGGTGAAAAGTCCCAGTTTTGGCAGGGGTTTTGGGGATGAGTGAGTAGAATTGGAGATATCGCTGGTAGCCATGGTTAAATCAATACAAAAAAAGCCAGTATTTAAAAATTTAACGCAGGACGAGCAGACATCTTCTGGGGATTTAAGTTTCTGTGTCCAATAACCAAGTGGTCAGAACTGTCAAGCTGGTAAAATCGAGCAGTGCTTCTCCTAAAGTTGCGAATTGTTCTAGAGATAGTTCTTGGATTTTTTGGCTTACAGTTGAGGATATTTCACCTAAACGACGGTTAAGTAGTTGTAGAATCAAAGCAACCGCTTCTTATTGTCTTCCTTTTTTTTGGATGTCCTGATCAATGACTGATTCGCCCATAATTTCTTCTCTTAATAAGCTTCTGATGATTTCCTTACTTAATACTAACCCCGCCAGAATTGCTGTAGCGGCGGCTAAATTGCTTTTTTCAGTTCTCCCCTTGATATTAAGTAGGTGGGTGGAATTAAATATAACTGGACTTCCCCCGTATAAACATACTAGCTATGGCTAAAAGTCTTACAGAGCCTGAGTTCAAGCCATACAATACCAATGAACTACTGGACACAAAATCCTGAAGTTCTTACGCAGATAGG
>NZ_JADBUE010000149.1:0-3102 GCF_020245805.1 Microcystis sp. M179S2
AAATGGGGCGAAAGTCTGTGGACTCTGTGTAAGACAGTACATGGTTTTTTAACTGTGGTATGCGACGGTGGTGGAAGCAGAAACTTAAATCGTGAGGTTTAGGAATCGCCGCACTTTTAGGGCGGCGAGGATGTCAAGATTGATATTGTTAGGGGTTGGGGGATAGGTGTTAGGCAATAGGCAATAGGCAAAAGTCCTAACTCCAGTAATCCCGTCCCCTTTTTTTATTTTTTAGCTTTATATATGGGTCGTGTTTGGCATTTTATTAAAAGTGTGATGGGAATTATCTTTCGTCATCCTGTAACTGGGGTGACAATAATTCCGCTGCTTGCTGATGGTACAATTGTTTTAATCCGACGCAGAGACACCGGCAAATGGGCCTTACCGGGAGGGATGGTCGATTGGGGGGAAGATATTTTTAATACTGCCCAAAGGGAATTAAAAGAGGAAACAGGATTAAATTTAGTCAGTTTAGGGCGTTTAGTCGGGGTTTATTCCTCTTTTGAGCGTGATCCGCGCATTCACTCCATTTCAGTGTTAATTGAAGTTACAGCGTCGGGGAATTTTCAGATCAAAGATACATTAGAAGTTAGCGAGGTGAGAGCTTTTAGCGTCGAAACTTTACCTCTAGGCAATCTCAGTCACGATAACGATCGCCAACTAGAAGATTATCTCAGGGGTGCCACTGTAGTGGCTTGATGTCGAGGGAAAGATAGTGGAGTTAGAATGTTTGGTTAAAGGCAAGTGAAATAACATTTAGGGGAAATCAACACAATGACCGAAGATATCGCGACTCCCAGCAAAATATGGATTATTACGGGTGATGATCTTCAAAAAACGCCCACCGGCGCTAGAAGTAGCAGTGATATCGGGGGACAGATCGGTGAAAAGGAAAAATCGCCCGAAGTTGCGGCCACCGAAAGAAGTCAAGTGGATGTGTCCAAACTGAAGCTAGAAATGCAGGGCTTTCTCAAAGCGATGCGGGAAATGCTCGATGAAGCCGATCCTCCAAGCGCTAAAATCCGGCTCGATGAAGTGGAACTGTCTGTAGAAATTAATGGGGAAGGACAAGTTAGCCTGTTTGGGATCGGGGGCAAAGCAGGAGGTAAAGGAGCGATGACGTTTAAGTTCAAGAGAAAAGATGGCTAAAAACTGGGTGATAGCGATCGGCATCAACGAGTATGACAACCTCAAGCCGCTGAAATACGCCAAGAAAGACGCGGAAGCGATCAAAGCTTGGTGTGAAGGGGAGGGAGGATTCGATCGCAGTGGGATATTTCTCTTTACCGAAGATTCTCCATCCATTCCTGCTAGTCCCCCCATTCCCACGCAGCCAACCTACGGTCGTCTCAAGCGGTTTCTTCAGAAGCAGTTCGAGACTCCCCTGCTTAAGTCTGGAGACAATCTCTGGTTTTTCTTTGCTGGTCATGGCAGGCGCTATCAAGACAAAGACTATCTGATGCTGCCGGATAGTGATCCGGGTAATGTAAGAGAAACGGCTGTATCGGTGGATTATGTCACCGAGCGGCTGCGGCGGTCTGGGGCCGATAACGTCGTACTATTATTAGATGCCTGTCGAGATGAAGACAGCCGAGGCGGTCTGGGCATTGGAGAAGAGGAGCATCAGGGAGTCATAACCTTTTATTCCTGTACTGCCAATCAGCAATCTTGGGAGATCGATGAGTTACAACAAGGCTCATTTACTCATACGCTGCTGGAAGGATTACGGCGGCAAGGAGAAGCCAATTGTGCTACGGTCGAGCGTCTAGACGAACATCTGCGCCGTCAAGTCGAGCAAACTAACGCTAGATATGGGAAACCGAGACAGAATCCCTATCTAAAAGCAGAACCGCCCCACAAGCTCTATTTTATTTTGTTAGAACAAGTTGCCACGCTTAGGGACGTGCAACCCCTAAAATATCAGGCTTCCTTAGCAGAAAATAGGGGCGACCTTGACTTAGCTGAACAGTTATGGATTCGTGTCTTAGGAGCATCTCGTGGCGATTTAGATGCGATCGAAGCTATCAAGCGCATCGCTCTAAGACAGTCTTCGATTCCTTTGACGCGTCGCGAATACGTCACGGGGTCTGAGGGAAATAGGTCATCGACCCCTAAACCTTCTCAAGAAACTGGACTCAAGGTATTTAACTTTGAGGTGGTGCGAGTAAATGTGAAGGGTGAGCAAATCAAAAAAGAGTCGAAGCAGTCCCAATATTTCGCCCAAGATTTGGGCAACGGCATCACCTTAGAAATGCTTGCCATCCCGGGGGGAACTTTCCTGATGGGAACAGAAGACGAGGAAATCGAAAGACTGGTAAAAAAATTTGGTTGGGAAGGATTTAGATGGGAAAGACCACAACACCGAGTAACCGTTTCCTCTTTCTACATGGGGCGTTATCCCATCACCCAAGCTCAGTGGAAAGCGATCGCCGCAACCGCTAAAATAGACATCGACCTAGAGACAAACCCTTCTCACTTTAAAGGGGATGAGCTACCCGTAGAAAGTGTCAACTGGTATCAAGCAACGGAATTCTGTAAACGACTATCAAGAGAAACAAAACGGGAGTATCGACTACCGAGTGAAGCGGAATGGGAATACGCTTGTCGTGCTGGAACCACCACCCCATTCTACTTTGGGGAAACCATTACCGGGAAATTGGCCAACTACCGTGCCAGCGAAACCTACGCCGGAGAAGCGAAGGGAGAAGATCGAAACGAAACGACTCCCGTGGGACAATTTCCCCCAAACGCCTTCGGACTGTACGATATGCACGGGAACGTCTGGGAATGGTGCGCCGATACCTGGCACCCTAACTATGATGGTGCGCCGACGGATGGCAGTGCTTGGATAGAAAATGGGGATGATAATCGTTCTTCTCTGCGGGGCGGTTCTTGGTTCAACTATCCCTATATCTGCCGTTCCGCTTTCCGCGACTTCGACGGCCGCCGCGGCTACGGCAACTTCTACGGTTTTCGGGTGGTGTGCGGTGCTGGGAGGACTCTGTAACCCTTTTTCCCTTTTTTTCCCTTTTTACCCTCATTCCCTATTTTTTCTTTTTCCTTTTCTTTCCCGCCCTTAGGCGGGTCGATTTTTTTGAGAAA
>NZ_JADBUE010000015.1:0-3666 GCF_020245805.1 Microcystis sp. M179S2
ACGGGACAAAGGGTTAACCTCGATTTATGATTTTCCTTGATCTATCTGGGTTTCAGCGATTTTGGGCTTCTCGAAGTAAATCCCAAGCGGGGATTGGAGTTGAGGCTTTTCTCGATTTGTTTTTTGTCTAAGTCCCAATAACAACGAGGAACTGTAATAGTAACAGTGAAAATATCATCTTCTTCTTGGTGCGCGTGCTGGTTCCGAGGTTCCCTCGGAACAGTTCGCTCCGCTTGATGATCAATTTTCGTGACCGGATTATTGCCATCCACTGACCCTTTACCGATACTATAAAAATTGCCTCCTCTATGAAGTCTCCAATCTTCTAACCATTCTTCATGATTAGCATAGCCATTGATTTCTAGATGATATTGAGCCTTAAATAACTTCTTTGACCCCCAACAAATGTGAAGTCTGTCTGTTTCCTTTAAATCAGAAAGTTCCTGTTTCTTTCGTTGTAATCTTTCTAGTTTAGATTTGACCCCTAATCATCTCTTGTTAAAGTTTCTTACATTCGCCGTAGTCGGATTTTGAGCAGCCTTCTCTAGAACTTCTAAATTTTCTCTAACTTTCCTAAATCCTGCTTTTAAATCTGTTTCAAGAAGTTCTATGTGATTGGCTTTAGCTGTGGTTAATTGGTCAAACACTGAACTAGCATTTGTCGCTCAACTATCAGCCCATGCCCATTGAATATCAAATTGGGTTTGATAGTTTTTCTCTATCTCATCCTCAGATAACCCTTTTTGTCTATCATTTAAAGCGCAGCGTAAAAGACTTTGATAATCCTTTCCCCAATCTTCTAGAAAGGGATGATATTCTATCTTACTTTCAATCCCTATTAATCTTTGATAGCTCGGTCTATCGGTCTTTTTTTTTGACCGACTTATCCGGGTTAACTTAGCTTTTAAGGATTTCTTTTTAGCCATTTTTCTGAGATTAGCCACCCTATTATTCTAGCAGATTTTCTTCATCTTCAGTCTCTTTTAAGATTTTATTTATCTCTTTTTTATATTTCCTTAACCCGTAGAGACGACAAGAGAAAGAATGAATCACTGCCATTAAATCTTCAATGAGTTCTTGTTGAGGTGATCAAGTTTGAGTATTAGCTACTATTAGCTTACCTTCATGGCTTTTTAAAAAGTGTTCAAAATATTCAAACCCGAATCGGCATAATCTATCTTTAAAGGCAATCACTAAAATCCCAATTTGTTGATTTTCAATCATTGCCATTAGTCGTAAGAATTGAGGACGAGTATAATTTAATCCTCCTCCAATTTCTTCGATGACTTCATCAATAATATAACCTCTGGCTAAACAAAACCGTTCTAAAGCTTCTATTTGTCGAATCAGGTCTTGTTTTTGTTTGGCCGAGGAAACTCTGGCATAGATAACCGTTTTTTTCTGAATTTGTGGTTGTTCTAGACTTAACGCTTTGTAGTAATCTTCTTCGGTATAATAGCGGTGTCCCGATGGGAGTCTATGGGCAGGTAATTTTCCGTTTTTATCCCAAATTCTTAAGGTTCCTATGCTCCGGTTAATCTTTTTGGCAAATTCACCTGGTTTGTATCTAGCATTCAATCACTGACTCCTAATATCTGCTATACTTTAAGTAACTAGACACAATTAATTGCACATATCTAACCACCTCTTGCCTTTTGCCTCTTGCCTATTGCCCATCCTAACCAAGAAGTTAATTTTGTCCCATTACTTATAATATCTTAGCAGATATAGTTAGCTTTTTGCTACCTAAACGAAGCAGGTAAACGGACAGAAAAGCTACTACCCCGTTCTAATTCTGAGGTGACGCTAATAGTTCCCCCATGAGCATCGATAATGCGACGGGAGAGATAAAGTCCTAACCCATTGTTGGAACTGTCTGGGGAACCGGAGTACAGGCGCTCGAAAATCCGGGGTAGTTCTTCTGCTGAAATTCCTATACCAGTATCCTCGACGACAATGGTGACAAAAGTATCTTCCTCTGTAGCGGGGATGAGATGAATTTTCACATCACCCTTTTGGGTAAATTTAATCGCATTGCCGATGAGATTGGTAAAAACGCGCCGCAGTTCCAAGCGATCGCCAGTTAGGAAAATTTCCCCGGCATTTTCGGCATTTAAGCTTAATTCTAGTCCTTTTTCTCGGGCAAGGGGAGTTAACTGCTGACAGACTTCTTCGAGAATATCGATAATCTTTAATTTAGTAAAATTAAGTATCTTTTCGCCGTTTTCATAACAATAAACTTCCAAAAGATTATTAACCATTTCCAAGAGATTTTGATTACTGCGAATAATCACATGAATGACTCGACTCATTTCGGGAGTAATCTCACCGTATAAACCTTCTTGAAATAGTTCTAATATATGATTGACAGACACTAAAGGAGTTCGCAAATCGTGGGTCATCCTCGAAACAAAATCTTCTTTTTGTCTAGCCAATTGCTCTTTTTCTTGTTTGGCAATCGTCACTTCTTGTTCCGCTTCATAGATGCGTAGGGCGTTTCGCATCGCTTGATTTAAGCGCAAGGCAGAAAGACGAAATTTACTCAGATAATCGGAAGCACCGGCTTTCATCATATCTACGGCAATTCCTTCGTCTCCGTGACCGGTTAAAACAATTAGGGGTATTTTAAGTCCCTGTTGCCGAATTTCCCGCACCAAAGTCAAACCATCTCCATCGGGTAGAAGATAATCGATAAACATACAGTCGAAAAGATTATTGGACATCTTTTCTTTAGCCTCTTGATAGTCAGCGGCTTCTGTTATTTCTATCGCCATCTCCGATGTTCTTAAGAATCGGCGCACGGCGATCCGATCTACTTCATTATCATCAACAATTAGAATTCTTAACTGGTTTAACATTGCCAATTTAAATCTGAATTTCATTACTGTCTGATCTACCCTGATATAATACCTCGAATCGGGTTCGATGGTCAAGACATTTTCGAGGTCGATTCTTACAGCTTTTTTCTTAAAGATGAAGTATAACCTAATTTGCTATCTCAAGGTCGCGAGAGGACTCCCGTTAAACCGCTACGCAGTTAACGGGAGATGAATCGCCACCGGAATGAAACTAACGCGGTAGGGTTTCCACTTTTGGGGAGTTTTGGTTCTCGACGTATTTTTTTAGTTGTTCGACAGTAACGCCGCCACAACTAGCCACGAAATAACCTCCCGTCCAAAAATAAGGTTTATTGTCGAAATACTTGGCCGCCAAATCCGGAAATTCCTTTCTAATTAAGCGACTACTAACTGTTTTAAGGTTAGCGATTAATTTGGATAAAGCGATGTCATGTTTGTCATCGATAATCCGGTGAACGTAATCCGATTCACCGTTGAAATCAAGCAACACGCTTTCCCATTTCGTCAGCGTTGATACAAAGATTTCTTGACGTCGGGCTAAGATTTCATTGTTAATAGCAATGGTCGGTATTTGATGACAAATACGACGTGAGCGGTAAGTCTATAAACGGAGCAAAATCCATGATTGTAATCGGTTGACATATTAGGCAGTAAGTGTTACAATTCAATTGTACATCACGAAACGAACGACAGTGATAACGCTTACCTACCAGTACAAACTAAAGGTAAATAGGCAACAGGAACGGGAGATCATCCACATTCTTGATGTTTGTAAGAGCGTTTATAATTACGCTCTTTCAGAACGGAA
>NZ_JADBUE010000150.1:0-10313 GCF_020245805.1 Microcystis sp. M179S2
ACCATAAGACCAGAACAGAGTAAATCTGGGGCGGCAGGTGCGAAAAACCTTCGGGACCCCAAGCAGAAACCTAAATCGTGAGGTTTGGGAATCACCGTCCGTTCACGGCGGTGAGGATGTCAACAATGTCACCTCGATCGCCTAAACTAATAGATAGTCAATTTTCGCTTTTGCCACGTGGAACTATCCCACTCTCTCCTATTTTCGATCGGTTTAGTCGCCTGTTACCTAGCTGTTCTGATTCTGATCGCTGAAAAATTAAAAAGTCTTTTCAGTACCGATGGCGAAATTACCCGCAAAGTTGTCCACATTGGCACAGGAAACGTCATCCTTTTGGCCTGGTGGTTAAATATCCCCGCTTGGGTGGGAATAATCGCGGCGATCCTAGCGGCAACTATCGCTATCCTATCCTATTTTTTCCCCATTTTACCCAGTCTTAATAGTGTCGGTCGCCGCAGTTGGGGAACTTTTTTTTATGCTGTTAGTATCGGTGTTCTCGTGGCTTATTTTTGGCCAATTTCTCACCCCGAATATGCGGCAATGGGTATTTTAATTATGGCTTTGGGAGACGGATTAGCGGCCCTAGTCGGACAAAATTTTGGTCAACATCCCTACAAAATTTTCGGCAGTGGCAAAAGTCTGGAAGGTTCCCTGACTATGTTAGTAATCAGCTTTTTAGTCAGCTTGATTATTTTATCTTTTATTAATGGCATTAATCCGCCAATTATTTTAGTATCTTTATTGACAGCGATCGGAGCTACTATTCTAGAAACTTTCTCGAAACTGGGTATAGATAATCTCACTGTACCCGTTGGTAGTGCCGCAATTGCCTATTTTCTTACTCAAATTTTCATCTCAAGCTAGGCTATCCCAGCTTTCAAGCTACCGAAGACCGACGATATTCACTGGTAACTGATAACTGATAACTGATAACTGATAACTGATATGACCTTTACGATCACTCAAAACCAAAATCAATATCTTACCTATTGTCTCAAGGATGAAGAAGCTGACGCTTATCTGGAAGTGGTTCCCGCTAGGGGAGGAATCATCACCCGTTGGCAAATTTGCGGAGAAGATATTTTCTATCTGGATAGAGAAAGATTCAAAGATCCTAACCTCAGTGTGCGCGGAGGAGTCCCGATTTTATTCCCTATCTGCGGCAACTTACCCGATAATACCTATCAACACCAAGGACGAAACTACACCCTCAAACAACACGGATTTGCTCGTGATTTACCCTGGCAAGTGAGCAAACAAAGCACCGAAACCGCCGCTAGTTTAACCCTAGAATTAAACAGTAATCCGGTCACTCGTCAAGTCTATCCCTTTGATTTTCAATTAATCTTTACCTATCAACTGCAAGGAAACAGCCTCAAAATTCACCAAAAAGTTATTAATCTTTCCCCCGAAAGAATGCCCTTTTCCATCGGATTCCATCCCTATTTTCAAGTCACCGATAAAACCCGATTATCCTTTGATATTCCCTCCTCCCAATACCTCGACCAACGCAGGAAAACCTTCCATTCCTACTCCGGCAACTTTGACTTTAATCTCGAAGAAATTGATGCCGCTTTTCCGCAAATTACTCGCCATCAAAGTAGTTTTAGTGATTCCTATCATCAACGTCAAATTATCCTCGGTTACGACGATCTCTATACAACTCTAGTTTTTTGGACCCTGAAAGATAAAAATTATATCTGTCTCGAACCCTGGAGCGCCCCCCGCAACGCCCTCAACACAGGCGAACAATTGACCTACTTAGAACCCCAGAGTAGCCGCGAGGCGATCGTGGAAATGCGAGTCAATCAAATTTAAATTTCCCCTTGACTTGGCCTCGATAAGATGTTATATTGATAAATCGTGTGCGGAACACGAAACGGGTCGCTAGCTCAGCGGTAGAGCACTCGGCTTTTAACCGATTGGTCTTGGGTTCGAATCCCAGGCGACCCATAAAAACTTACTAATACAGAAAGATTGACTTGTCTTCCCCGGTCTATGGATTAGCCTTGCATACCAGCAGTCCCCAACTAGGACTGGCCCTCTCTAATTTCAGGGATGATAGCCGTCAACAAACTTGGGACTTAGACAGGGATTTATCGAACCTATTCCACCCCTATCTAAAACAGTTCCTAGCCCCGCAAAAATGGGCAGATTTAGCCTTTCTAGCCACAGCTAAGGGGCCGGGTAGCTTTACCAGTACCCGCATCGGTATAGTCACCGGTAGAACCCTAGCACAACAATTACAGCTACCGATTTTTACCGTCTCCAGTTTAGCGGCCTTGGCTTGGTCACAACGGGATTTTTACCCCCTCGATAGCTATCTAGCCCTAGAAATGCCCGCCACTAGGGGAAAATTGTATGTGGGTATCTATCGGGGTAATCGGGTTTATTTAGCTGATAGCCTGATGACTCCGGAACAATGGCAGCAGACTTTAGAAAACTTAACTATTTCCTATCAAAGATTAGCTACACCCAGTTATTTAGGCATAAATGCCCCCGATATCCTCGATTTAGCCCATTTGAATTGGCAAACGGGAAAACGCCCCCATTGGTCGGAGGCGCTACCATTTTACGGGATGTGATTAGCAATTCCCTCTTTTTTTCAAACTACAACCAGCTAATCCGAGGGTTACTAATCCTAAAACTGCGCTAGGTTCTGGGACAGGTTTCACGGAATAAATCGCCACATTACGACTCACTTCATTGGCAACAATTAACAGGGGAGTACCATTAGGACTATCGGCAGCGGGAATAAACAATAATCCTTCGGGAGAGATATCCCCTAATTGCCAATCGTTGATATAATTAGTGAACAAAGGATTACTAGGGTTGGTGATATCATAAACCATGAAACCGCCAGCCCTTTCTATTCCCACAAAACTATAGAGACGATTACCCACAGTTCCTACTGCTAAACCTTCCGGTTCCGGCCCGCGGTTATCGCTACGACTATCGAAGCTGCTAGGAGTACCATCGGAATTAAAAATACTAGGAGTTAGGGGAGTTGCCGAAAAACCCGCCAAAATTTGTTCAAAATCATCGCCACTATCGAAGACTTGGGACAGTCCATTAGTGACATTCCAAATCGAAAAAGAACGACCACCATAGGCAAAAAGTTGGCTATATTGACCTTGGGCGTTAAGTCCGTCAATGCTAGAAACATCCAAACGGCCGAGATTTTGGGTTAATTTCAAGTTGGCCGCATTAGGGAAAGCATTGGGGTCTAAAGTTAGAGTAGAAACTCGTCGGGCCTCATTTCTAGTATCCCCTTCATTGGCAGTAATTAAATAGGTTTGTCCGGCGATGGTAACGGTAGCGATCGTATCCGGTTGATATAAGCCAAAAACCGGCCAATTATTAATATTTACCCCTCCATCTCGATCGCTAGGATCCAAACCATTACCCAGTGCGTTAAAATTTTTGGCTCCTAGGGGTACAATACTGGTGACTTGAGCGTTAGCAACATCGACTATCGCAATAGCATTATTTTCCTGTAGAGACACCCATGCAGAGATTCCATCGTCGGAAACGGTGATGTATTCTGGTTCCACATCTTGGGAAACCGTTTGACCGGGAAAAATACGGACTCCCTGACTTCTTAAAGTATTCTCTTGACCATTAAAACTATCAAAAGTAGCGGTGTTGACGGTGGGATTGAGAATACCAGAGCTAAGGTTAATGATACTAACGGAACCATCGGGATCGATCGCCCCTCTTGCTTCCCCTTCGTTAGCGACCAAAACCCGATTACCGTCAGGAGTAAAGGTTAACATATCTGGTAAAGCGCCCACAGTCACCTGACTCTGAAAGACACCATTAGTATTGAAAAATACTACACTGCCGTTATTGGTAATGGGATTAGCTGCCATGGCCAGGGCCACGATACCATTTTTGATGGCAACGCTGTTAACCCCTGCACCGTAGGAGCTAAGATCGATCGAGGGTAAGGGAATTGGACTAGCGGGATTACTGATATCGGCAATATCTAGACGATTATTGGGACCGGTCAGGAATAATTTTCGACTAGCGGGGTCATAAGCGGGAATTTCTGCCCCGAAGTTATTAGCAGCAATTGTAGTATTGCCAAGGCTGCTCAATCGGGTGATATTTAAAGCTGCGGCCGATTCGGTAACAATATTGATACTGCCAGCAATTGACAGCAAGGTTAATAAAAATTTCCCATGGTGACGATAGATAGCATGAATCATATTTTTAGCTGAAAAACTGCAAAAAAAGGCTAAACAATCGCATTTTTTCAGACCCAAGTTAAAGGAAGATTAAACAAGAGAGAAATTAAGGATATCTTCAAAATTTGGCCAAGAAAAGTAAAAGCGATCTAGGAGAAGGGGTTTCTCGAGCGTTTTTTAGTTGAACGGCTCATTTACCGGAGTGATAACATGGTTTAGTATAAGCTCGATCAATATGGAATCAAGACTCGTGTTATCTACTCTCCTAGCCGATTTCAAGATCATTTTTGAACGTGACCCCGCTGCCCGCAACTGGTTAGAGGTACTGTTTTGTTATCCCGGATTACAGGCTTTATTGTGCCATCGCTTCGCCCATTGGCTATATCAGATCGGGATTCCCTTTATTCCCCGTTTAATTTCCCATCTTGCCCGTTTTCTGACTGGTATCGAAATTCACCCCGGCGCCCAAATTGGTCAGGGTGTTTTTATCGACCATGGCATGGGAGTGGTCATCGGAGAAACGGCCATTGTCGGTGATTATGCCCTCATCTATCAAGGAGTTACTTTAGGAGGGACGGGGAAAGAAAGCGGTAAACGTCACCCGACTCTAGGGGAAAATGTGGTCGTCGGCGCTGGGGCTAAGGTTTTGGGTAATATTTATCTGGGTAATAACGTTCGCGTCGGTGCTGGTTCTGTGGTCCTGCGCGATATTCCCGCCGATTGTACCGTTGTTGGTGTACCCGGTCGTTTAATCTATCGGGCCGGGACGCGGGTGGAACCCCTCGAACACGGTGATTTACCCGACTCGGAAGCGGTGGCTATTCGCGCTTTGGTGGACCGCATTGAACAACTGGAAAAACAAGTGTATGAATTGCGGCTAGAACGGTCAAAAGAACCAGATTATCGGATTAATTGCCCAGTTTTAGCCCATTTAGAAGAAGAAGCGAGTCATAGCTGTGGTCCTGGGGCCGATCGAGATATGCGCGAGTTTCTCGAACGGGCGGTTTAACCCCGATAATCTTCTGATATGATAGAAGACTGGTTTTTTAGTAGCTGAAACCCATTCGTCAAGGCTATGATTGTTAAGGACTACTTGGCACCATCCGATGGCTCAAACTGACTCGATCCGTATCCGTGGCGCCCGACAACACAATCTCAAAAATGTTGATCTCGAATTACCCCGCAATCAGTTGATCGTTTTTACGGGAGTTTCGGGATCGGGCAAATCTTCCCTCGCTTTCGACACTATTTTTGCCGAGGGACAGCGCCGCTATGTGGAGTCCCTCAGCGCCTACGCGCGCCAATTTTTGGGACAATTAGATAAACCTGATGTGGATGCGATCGAGGGTTTAAGTCCGGCTATTTCCATTGACCAAAAATCCACTTCCCACAATCCCCGTTCTAGTGTGGGAACTGTAACGGAAATTTACGATTACTTGCGTTTATTGTTCGGTCGTGCCGGTGAACCCCATTGTCCCCATTGCGATCGCAATATTGCCCCCCAAACCATCGATCAAATGTGCGATCGAGTGATGGAATTAGCCGAGAAAACCCGTTTTCAAATCTTAGCCCCGGTAATTCGCGGCAAAAAAGGCACTCATAAGCAATTAATCTCTAGTTTGGCCTCCCAAGGCTTTGCCCGGGTGCGGATTGACGGCAAGGTAGTAGAATTATCCGAGGGCATCGAGTTAGATAAAAAACATCTTCATGATCTTGAAATTGTTATCGATCGCCTGATCAAAAAAGAGGGTTTACAGGAAAGATTAGTAGATTCTTTAACCACTTGTTTAAAGCATTCCGATGGTGTAGCGATTGTGGAAATTCTCGATGAGAATAACGAAGATAATCCCGAAGTTACCAAAGAAATTGTCTTTTCCGAGAAATTTGCCTGTCCCGAACACGGGGCAGTTATGGAAGAATTATCCCCCCGTTTATTCTCTTTTAATTCTCCCTATGGTGCTTGTCCCAACTGTCACGGATTGGGCAGTTTACGGAAATTTTCGGCAGATTTAGTCATTCCAGACCCAAAACAACCGGTATATTCTGCTATTGCCCCCTGGTCAGATAAGGATAACTCCTACTATCTTTCTCTCCTCTACGGTTTAGGGCAAGCTTTAGGTTTTGAAATTCAAACCCCTTGGCAGAAACTAACAAAAACCCAGCAAGATATCATTCTCTATGGGAGTAAAGAACCGATCTATTTTGAAGATGATTACCGTTATGATACTGGCCGCGGTTACTATCGAGAATTTGCGGGAGTTATCAATATCTTAGATAGAAATTATCAAGAAACCACCTCGGAAGTTATTAAACAAAGACTAGAGAAATATATTGTTAACCAAACCTGTGAAGTTTGCCACGGAAAAAGATTAAAACCGGAAGCTTTATCGGTACGTTTAGGACAATATACGGTCACGGATTTTACTGGAGTTCCGATTCGGGATTGTTTGCAGAGAATTAATGATTGTCGTTTAACCCCCAGACAAGCATTAATTGGGGAATTAGCTCTCAAAGAAATCAAAGCGAGACTACAATTTTTAATCGATGTGGGATTAGATTATCTTACCCTCGATCGACCGGCGATGACTTTATCTGGGGGAGAATCCCAACGAATTCGATTAGCCACTCAAATCGGTTCGGGATTAACGGGAGTACTATACGTTCTCGATGAACCTAGCATCGGATTACACCAAAGAGATAATAGTAAACTGTTAGAAACCCTGCAAAGATTGCGAGATTTAGGTAATACTTTAATTGTCGTCGAACATGATGAAGAAACAATTCGGGCAGCCGATTACGTGGTCGATATCGGTCCGAAAGCGGGGATTCATGGCGGAGAAATCATCTGTCAAGGCAGTTTTGAAAACCTTTTAAAGTCCAAAAAATCGATAACAGGGGCCTACTTATCGGGACGCAAGGTTATTGAAACTCCTCCCCAAAGAAGGGACGGGAATGGTAATGCTTTAGTCTTAAAAAATTGCCATCAAAATAACCTAAGAAATATTGATGTAACGATTCCTTTAGGAAAATTAGTCTCGATTACGGGGGTATCTGGTTCGGGCAAATCCACCTTAATTAATGAGTTATTATATCCGGCTTTACAACATCATTTAACCCGTTTAACTCCCTTCCCCAAAGAGTTAGATAAAGTGGCAGGATTGGACGCGGTTGATAAAGTAATTGTCATTGACCAATCACCGATAGGACGCACTCCTCGGTCAAATCCTGCCACCTATACGGGGGTTTTTGACATTATTCGCGAGATTTTCACCGAAACCATCGAAGCAAAAGCTAGAGGTTACAAAGCGGGGCAGTTTTCTTTTAATGTTAAGGGAGGACGCTGTGAAGCTTGCCTAGGCCAAGGGGTAAACGTCATCGAGATGAATTTTCTCCCCGATGTCTATGTGCAGTGTGATGTGTGTAAAGGGGCGCGTTACAATCGGGAAACCCTACAGGTTAAGTATAAAGGTTATTCGATCGCCGATGTCTTAGATATGACGATCGAGGAAGCATTAAAGGTCTTTGAAAATGTCCCCCGGGCCACCACCAGATTACAAACTCTCGTGGATGTGGGTTTAGGATACTGTAAACTCGGTCAAAGCGCTCCCACTTTATCCGGTGGGGAAGCACAAAGGGTGAAATTAGCGGCCGAATTATCCCGACGGGCCACGGGAAAAACCCTATATTTGATCGATGAACCGACTACGGGGTTATCTTTTTATGATGTGCATCATCTCTTAGATGTGTTACAAAGATTGGTCGATAAAGGTAATTCGATTATCGTCATCGAACATAATCTCGACGTGATTCGCTGTAGCGATTGGATTATTGACTTGGGACCGGAAGGAGGGGACAAGGGAGGAGAATTAATCGCGGTGGGAACACCGGAAACCGTGGCTAAATGTGAACAATCCTACACCGGTCATTATCTTGCCCAAGCATTACTTCAATATCCCCCAAAAAAGCAGGATAATATTAGGGAATAACACAGAGATAATAAAGCCAATGATCAAGATTAGTATTTAACTCTTGTTCGCTTTTAATTTCCTGACCGGTTTTCCAAGAATAAATTTTAATATCTTGAAAGTAAGACCTTAACTGTCTTAATTGTTCTTTGGGGGTGGCGTAATAATTTCGGAGACGAAAATTATGGGGTTCATCCCGAATAATTGCATAGTCAGCAGTCAATAACTGTTCGTAGCTAAGAGAGGGATTACAGGCACGCAAAATCGCCCAGAGGACTAAATTGACATAGCTACTAAAAGGATTGAAACTAATCTTTTTTTTCCAATCGAATTCTGGGATAATTCCCTGAAGATTATGACTAGAAAAGCAAAAATAACCACCCGCTTTACCGATGCGGCTAATTTCCTCTAAAACTAGGAAACGGTCAGCAGGGGAAATATAATCAATGCCATTAAAACTAAAGAGAATAAAATCAAAATAATTATCCGCAAATTGTTCTAGATTTCTAGCATCGGCCACTTGCCAGACTAAATGGGGGAATTTTTGACGACAAGCGGCGATCATTTCCGTAGAATAATCAACACCGATATATTCTCCCACAAGAGGGGCAAAATACTTCGTAGTCCGTCCCGCACCTACCCCTAAATCAAGCATTTTCATCGTTGATAAATGCTCTTGCAGCAGGGTTAAAATTGTCTTTTCTGCTGGCTGTAGTGCGGTTAATTGGGCATAATAACCGACAATACTAGGGTCTCTATAGGTTTGCTGATTTTTGTCCTTAATCATTCTTGAGCGCTCTTTCCTCATAATCTGGCTGTTTTTCTCTTACTAATAATTCACCTTCCCAACCGCCAATTACTTCTTCAAAAAAGCCTTCTTGCCATTGGCTAAATGTAGTTTTTTCTTCTTTTTCTTTTAGAGATATTGGCTGATCAACTAAGGTGACTTCTAAATCTGTGTTTTTAAGTTCATGCGGTAAAGATATTTGTAATGTTCCATCTTCTCCTACACGGGTTTTAAAACTAATTGTTTTCATGGTTTCGGCTAAGGTTACTACTATCATAAGGATAGTGTAATATGTCCTCGTCCGACAAGGTGCGTCCCTTGCGATCTTTTAACCATAAAGACATCTTCACCCCAAACAGGTTCGACATCGCAGAAATCACCATCCGATGAGAATGGTGATACATCCCACTCAAGACACCGTTACGCCGCTTTCTTCTCTTCGAGATCGAACTCACGATGTTGCATAACCACGAGAAACTTGATATATTGGCAGTTGATAAATATTATTGAAAATTTACTGGCGGCATAAATATGTTATCAACTGATGTCAGACAAAAATCGATGATTAAGAGAATTGAGCAAGTTGTTTCTATTTTAATGGAAGACCGTCCTTTCTTTAAAGAGGAACTTAATTATTCAGAAATAGTGAAACATTTGGTTGAATTATTTGAAAAAAATTTACCTTTTGAGGAATTTAACACTATGTCAGAGGCAGAACTGAAAGAGCATTGTAGCTTTATTATGTCCACAGAAATCCTGTCAAAAATTGGCGGCGATTTTACTCCTGAACAAATGGCTATTTTCGATGAAGCAATTAAGCGTAAATAGGTAATTATCAGTTATTCGCTAGATACTAATTAAGCGTGATCTTAAAGTTTATCAAAAAATTGAAAATGTCAAAGCTCAAATAAAAAGTATCTTTATCAGTTGCATTACTTATTTTGAAATTAAGAGGGGATTTTTGGCAGTTGCTGCACCTAAACAAAGAGAAAGATTTAACCAACTTTGTCAGGATTATCAAATTATTTTATTAGATGATTTAGCTATTTTAGAAAAAGCAGCCGAAATTCATGCTGATCTTAGATTAAGAGGATTACCCATACAAACAGAAGATATTTTAATTGCTGCTACTGCTATAGTTAAAAGTTTAGTTGTTGTTTCTAATGACAGTGATTTATTGAGGGTTGAAGGATTAAGTTTAGAGAATTGGGTAGAGTTATAAATTGAACCCAATCTTTAATTCATCCGCCATATTTTAATAGCTTGAGTCAGTAAAGACGTGCGTTACACTACGTTAACGCACCCTACAAAATTGGCTTGAGTCAGTAAAGACGTGCGTTACACTACGTTAACGCACCCTACAAGATCGGC
>NZ_JADBUE010000151.1:0-3690 GCF_020245805.1 Microcystis sp. M179S2
ATTAGTATTATATGGCTTTAACTCAGGCTCTGTAAGACTTTTGTCCATAGCTAGTATGTTTATACGGGGGAAGTCCAGATATATCAAGGAAAATCATAAATCGAGGTTAACCCTTTGTCCCGTAATGGTTTGAGCCTTTTTTGCTGACCGAAAACGCCTAAGTCCCATTACTTAACCTGCTTTATTGATGAAGATTTGGGAAGATACTTAAAAGTCTTGCTAGGAAAGTCTTTCAGCGATCTGGCTAAAAAAAGGCCAGCAATTGGTGAATAATTCAGGCTAATAGACATCTCCAAAAATTATCACCTAATCACAGCTTGCTTTGCTCTTTTGTACTAATTGAATAGTTCGATGATGGGTCAATTAAAATCATTTTTGTTTGGTAAGTTTCTTAACCAGAAAAAATTTTGGTCCCAAGATAATATTAGGTCGAGGTCTAATGTTCTGGGAGATTCTTCGTCTCGCTACGCTCCACTCAGAATGACATTTACCTTTGCGCTTCACTCAGATAGCTGAGGTGTTGTCTTAAGGTTTAGCAAAACAATAATTTCCTAATTCATCTCGCTTGAGAGATAATTTTCCAGTTTCATATTCATATACTGGTGACTGAAATTGAGGGAGTCCATCCCTCTCAATAATTTCTCCTTTTTTATTCCGCAATACAGGACATAGGACTAACTTTCCTGTTTGATCAAATACCCATTTGTGTGTCTGAGGATCTCGCAAGGGAAGGGGATAAATAGGTAAGCCGCGAGAACTTTTTAATATTTTGCCTGTTTCATCTTGTAGGGGTTCTAAATAAATCGTTTCACCTTGCAGATTTTTGGCTATTTCATTGGTCAGCGGGTCTCGTAAAGGAATGGCTTGGTTGGTAGCAAGATCAAGCCGCTGATATTCCCCAAAAGCAGGATGTAAACTCGGTAAATTGTCTCCAGTAACTTGAAAGTGTTTAGTATATTGAATAGCCGATTCGGTGAAGCCGTATCTTTTTAATAAAGCGTGAATTCCTGTCTGCTCAATAGAAACTAATAGATCTATATCAGTTACTTGTAATTCTTCTGCTTTCTTTAATGCTGAATCAATTAACAGCTTAATTGTTGGCGGATGCCGGTGCTGTTCCTCCACATATAACCCCAATACTGCTCCAACTCGACGCGGTATAAATGGATTTTCTAGCATCTCTAATTCTGTCTTAAGTTGCGGTGGAGGTGCTTCATCATAAAAGTAAATAGAGAGGAATCCCACTAACTCCTGTTCGTACTGTAAAACAAAACAGAATGAGAGCGGTTTGCTCAACTGATAGCCGACATATCTGGCAAAATCAAAATCAGATTTGATTCGCATTGACGGATCAACTTTTTCTCGTTCAACAGCAAAAAAACGCCAGAGAGAAACGAGTGCGTTTTTATCATCAGGAGTAGCAAGTCGTTGGATGTAAGACATAAAACTCTAGCAATATGTTCAGAACAAGCCTGGGATTATTTTTATAGTTTACCAGAGAGGCGGCAAATGGGGCAACCTCGTTAGCTTGTAGGGTGTTTTAGTGATAGCGTAACTAATAAAAACCACAGAGACACAGAGAACACAGAGTTTTTTTAATTGCGCTCAATTATCCCAATCTGATCTGGTTACGGCGGCTTGTTAATTTTGGTTTTTTGACCGAATTGATAGCCGAAAATACGCCCCCTATGCCTACTTAATTAAACAAAGAAGTTACCTACTGGAATGTTCCCTAAAGCCGGTAAAGTACCAGTAAATCCAGTGATATTTATTAATAAATCATTGCTGGATTGGAAGCCAGCCGTGCTATCATTAATAACGAGGTAAGTTCCAGCTATTGCAACGGTTGTTACTTGCACTAAGGCGGCACTATTAACCGCTAATCCTTGATTACCTGTAGTGGCTCCATTGGCATCAGTAAATACCTGATTGACTAAATTCTGTAAAGTAGTAGCAGTGCTATTAGCAGCGCGACTAAAACTACTAGGTGCATTCATGACGAGTCCGCCTTGAGTTAATAAGTCGATTTTATCACTATTGATGGCAAAATCTGTGATACGGTCACTTGTTGATATGGTAGATTGTCCAAATTGGAAGATGAAAGTATCTGCACCTAAACCACCGATTAGAGTATCGATTCCGGCTCCTCCATTGAGGGTATTGTTACTACTATTACCAGTGATAATATTATTTAATGCGTTACCAGTTCCGTTAATGGCTGTCGTACCAGTTAGGGTGAGGTTTTCTAGGTTGTTTCCGAGGGTATAAGTTACGGAAGATTCAACTGTGTCTGTACCTTGGTTGGCGTTTTCGGTGATGGTATCGGTAGTAGTATCAATTTGATAGGTGTCATCTCCTAAACCACCTACCAAAGTATCAATTCCAGCATCTCCATTGAAGGTGTCGTTACCGCCATTACCCGTTAAGGTGTTATTACCACTATTACCCGTCAGGATGTTATTAGCAGCGTTACCGGTTCCGTTAATTGCGCTAGTCCCGATTAGGGTGAGGTTTTCTAGGTTATTACCCAGGGTATAAGTTACGGAAGATTGAACGGTGTCTGTCCCTTCGTTGGCGTTTTCAGTAATGATATCGGTGGTGGTATCAACTTGATAGGTATCATCTCCTAAACCACCGATTAGGGTATCAATTCCATCACCTCCATTGAGGGTATTATTACCACTATTACCCGTCAGGATGTTATTAGCGGCGTTACCTGTCCCGTTAAGGGCGGTAGTCCCAGTTAGGGTGAGGTTTTCTAGGTTATTTCCGAGGGTGTAATTTACAGAAGATTGAACGGTGTCTGTCCCTTCGTTGGCGTTTTCGGTAATGATATCGGTAGTAGTATCAACTTGATAAGTATCATTTCCTAAACCACCGATTAAGGTATCGATTCCATCACCTCCTGTTAGAGTATCATTCCCCGCACCCCCTGTGAGAGTATTATTACCGCTATTACCCGTCAGGATGTTATTAGAAGCGTTACCTATCCCATTAATGGCTGTAGTCCCGGTTAGGGTGAGGTTTTCTATGTTATTACCCAGGGTATAAGTGACAGAAGATTGAACGGTATCTGTCCCTTCGTTGGCGTTTTCGGTAATGGTATCGGTGGTGGTATCAACTTGATAGGTATCATCTCCTAAACCACCGATTAGGGTATCAATTCCGGCTGCACCATTCAGGGTATCGTTACCGCCATTACCTGTTAAGGTATTGTTACCACTATTACCCGTCAGAATGTTATTAGCAGCGTTACCTATCCCATTAATGGCTGTAGTCCTGGTTAGGGTGAGGTTTTCTATGTTATTACCCAGGGTATAAGTGACAGAAGATTGAACGGTATCTGTCCCTTCGTTGGCGTTTTCGGTAATGGTATCAGTAGTAGTATCAATTTGATAAGTGTCATCTCCTAAACCACCAATTAGGGTATCATTCCCCGCATCTCCATTGAGGGTATTATTACCACTATTACCCGTCAGGATATTGTTAGCAGCGTTACCTATTCCGTTAATATTTGTATTCCCAGTTAAAGTGAGGATTTCTAGGTTGATTCCCAGGGTATAAGTAACCGATGATTGAACGGTATCTGTACCTTCGTTGGCGTTTTCGGTAATGGTATCAGTAGTAGTATCAATTTGATAAGTGTCATCTCCTAAACCACCAATTAGGGTATCATTCCCCGCATCTCCA
>NZ_JADBUE010000152.1:0-28042 GCF_020245805.1 Microcystis sp. M179S2
CTAAGTAGGGTCTGCTGAAAAAGTACGGGCGAAGCATTCGGATAGAAAATCTCCGGTTTCACCGATAGGTTATTGCCCGAATGCTTCGCCCCTCCAGAACGCGGGCCGATGAAGACGCAAGGTTTTGAACGACGATTCTCTCAAAATCTTGCACCTGTTTCGGAAGAAAAGCCCCAAAACCCTTACTTTGCCTACATTTCACATTTATTCAGCAAACCCTAAGTAGGTAGGTATTAAAAACTTTCAGATCCCCCCGCCTATCGGCACCCCCCTTATTAAGGGGGGCAGGGGGGATCGAACCTAAAATCCATTTTTGATTTAATTATAACCAGCTACTTAACTAGGGTTTATAACTGGGAAAATCGATATAACCTTCCTTGTCAAAAGAATACCAATCTTTCATCTCAGCATCGGGATTAAGGGGCCAATTATTGGCGAATCTTTCCACCAAATCGGGATTACTGATATAGGGGCGACCGAAAGCAATTAAATCCGCATCTCCTAACTGAATAGCGGCTTCAGCAGTTTCTTTGGTATAACCACAATTGCCGATTAAAGCACGATTAAAAACAGCCCGAAACTCGGATAAAAGCATCGGTTGACCCTTTTCATGAAAACCAAAAGCCAAGCCATCTAGCAGATGCAAATAAGCTAAATTGTACTCATTTAATCTTTGGGCAATATAGAGAAAAGTTTCTCGAAAATCCTCGGAACCCATGTCATTATAAACGCCATTGGGAGACAGACGCACCCCCACCCGATGACTGGGAAAAACAGTTAAAATTGCCTCGACTACTTCCTGTAAAAAACGATAGCGATTTGCCAAACTGCCACCGTACTTATCCTGACGCTGATTAGTGGCCGATTGTAGAAAAGTATCGATTAAATAACCATTAGCCCCGTGAATTTCTATGCCATCAAACCCCGCTAATTTTGCCCTCTGAGCGGCTTGGCGGTAATCGGCGACAATTGTGGGGATTTCCTCGGTTTCTAAGGCTCTAGGGGTCTCGTAGGGCTGTTTGCCGATGGGTGTATGCAACTCCCCCTTAATCTTAATTGCGGAAGGGGCAACGGGTAAAGCGCCATTTTCCTGAAAACTAGAATGAGAAGCGCGACCACAGTGCCACAATTGACAAAAAAGTGGTGTTCCTTTTCTTTGGGCGATTTTTGTCACCATTTGCCATGCTTGCGCTTGTTCATCGGTGTAGATACCGGGGGTATTTTGCCAACCGTTAGCTTGGGGAGAAATTACCGTCGCTTCCGTAATCATTAATCCCGCGCTGGCCCTTTGCCGGTAATACTCGGCCATTATCTCATTAGCAAGACGTTTTTCTCCGGCTCGCGCTCGCGTCATGGGAGCAAGCACAAGACGATTTTCTAAGTTTAAATCTCCCAATTTAAATTGACTTAAAAGAGCCAGGGAAGTAGTGAAGGAAGTCATCGAATTTGCCGATAGAGAGTTTAGGTTAATTTTACCGCAGTTAGTTAAAACCAGACAATCGCACCCAAGGATGATTGATTTTCTGGCTATCTGCGAGATTGTTCCTCTGCTAAGGGAGGAGAATTAATCGGATCAACTAGCTGAATATAATTAATATTGGTCATAAATCTGACTATAATTACAAGTTATTTAATTTATTCATCATCCAAAATTAAAGAGACAGAAACTATATTTTCTGGTAGTTAAGTCATGATGGTTCGGTATAAAATAGTGTAATTACGCTTATGTTTATCTGACCAGAAATAGTCATTGTCGAGATGTCTAGTAACTGGTGTTTTACCGATCAAATAGACTTCCTAGTGACTGAAACAAAACCCTTACTATTCGGTGCTTGCGAATTTTAAGAGGGTTTTTCAGAATCAGCATTTTTTAGTAAACTTACCCAAAAATACCCAAAAGAGGCAAACAGCCTCTACATTGCATTGATAAAAATGGGAAAACAGGAGTTTTTAGCAAGCATCATTCATTTAATTGTGCTAATCTCCAAAAAATAGCTATTTTTTCACAATTTATAGCGTTTCTCACACCTGTGTGGCACAGTTAAACCTTTGCTGATTAAGCCTTTCAACCTCAACAATGTACCTCTTGCGAACAGGAAATGCTATATTTAGAACTAATTTATGAGTAAAAAAAAAGTCTTGATCGACTTGGGCTTTGTGGCTAGTATGTAAAGCATCTAGCTTCTTCATTGGAGACACCTGAATGAAAGCCCTATTACTGTGGCCGCTGATGCCCAACTCCTTTTGGTCCTATCAAGAGACTTTAGATCTAGCCGGTTTAAGATCAACCAATCCGCCCCTGGGTTTAATTACGGTGGCAGCCCTGTTACCATCCGATTGGGAAATCCGGTTTGTTGATCGCAATGTCCGATTAGAAACGGCTTCCGATTGGGAATGGTGCGATTTGGTAATCATCTCCGCCATGATCATTCAGAAAAAGGACTTTCAAGAATTGATTGCCAAAGGGTTGCAGTTGGGTAAAAAAGTGGCGGTGGGCGGGCCTTACCCCACCTCCTATCCAGAAGTTGCCCAAAAAGCTGGGGCAGATTACCTGATTCTGGATGAAGGCGAACTGACAATCCCGCTGTTCCTGGCGGCCCTGGAGCGGGGTGAACCGAGTGGTGTCTTTAGAGCCAGCGAGAAACCCGATGTAACCATGACACCGATCGCCCGCTATGATCTACTAGATCTGGATGCCTATCTGGCGATTACCGTGCAGTTTTCTCGCGGTTGCCCCTTTCAATGCGAATTTTGTGACATCATCAACCTCTATGGCCGCAAACCGCGCACCAAAACCCCAGAACAAATGTTGGCTGAGTTGGAGACGTTATATCAACTGGGCTGGAGGCGCTACATTTTTGTTGTGGATGACAACTTCATTGGCAATAAGCGGAATGCCAAGGTGTTTCTGCGGGAGTTGATCCCCTGGATGGAACAACACCAGTATCCCTTTAAACTGATTACGGAAGCTTCCCTTAATCTGGCCGAAGACAGCGAACTGATTGAGTTAATGGTCAAGGCCGGCTTTGTGCTGGTGTTTATGGGGATTGAGACACCAGATACCGATAGCTTAATGGGCATTAACAAGGTTCAAAACACCCGCCAATCCCTGATCGAATCCTGTCACAAAATTACCCGCATGGGGCTGCAGATTATGTCTGGCTTCATTATTGGTTTTGACAATGAGAAATCTGGCGCAGGGCAGCGGATCAAAGATTTTATTATGGAGGCGAGTATTCCCCAGGGGCAGTTTAGCCTGCTCCAGGCACTGAAAAATACCGCCCTGTGGAATCGCCTGCAACGGGAAGGTCGTCTGGTAGATGGCATGGGCACTGTCCATCAGGGAGCCATGATGAACTTTGAGCCAACTCGCCCGGTGGAAGAGATTACCGAAGAATACATCGACGCTTTCTGGGAAATCTACGATCCTGTTAACTACCTGAAACGAACCTTCAACCATTTCATGATCATGGGGGGATGGCGCGGCAAATCGAACCGTAAATTAGATTGGCAACAGTGGCAATTGTTCCGTTCCTTGCTCTGGCGGCAGGGAATTGTCCGACCGACGCGGTTCCGTTTCTGGTGGCAACTGGCGGTGATTGCCTGGGTTAAGCCCCGTCTGCTAGAAGAGTATCTAGCGACCCTAGGGATAGGTGAGCATTTTTTTGCCTATCGCTATGAAGTAAGAGAACAATTGCTAAAACAACTAGCCGATTTGAAGCAACAGAAAGCAAGGGTAGCCCAGCTGGAAAAAACGCTCAAAAACTAGACAATATCGCCGACGAACAGTCATTTATCCCTAAACAGCGCTCTTGAATCCTACCCCAAAGTAGAGCAACAAAAAGCGAGTGGGGTTGTTTTACTGTCAAGTCAGGTAATCTGTCCCCACAATTCATTCAAACTTACATTCCGCACTTCAGTTTGTAACATAAAAAGTTACAAACAAGGGAAAAGACTAACTGAGTATTTATACTCAGAAATTCCTCGACCAAAACCTGAGATCATGAAAAAAAACACAAGAAATGTCTGCTTCAGCAGAAATACAACTTAAAAATATAGACCATTTAGGAATAGTGGCAGGACTAATTGATGAAATAGGAATAGTCGAAGTAATCAATGAAAAACTAGGTATTGATAAAAGAGAAAAAATTAGTTCGGGACAAGTCTTAAAAGCCATGATTCTCAATGGGCTAGAAATGGTGTCACACCCCTTGTATTTATTTAGGGCTTGCTGAATAATGGTAAAACCCTTTTAAAATAAGGCTTTTGACCTGTTAAAATCCGATGTTCATGCTGCGAATATAGGATTAAGACCTTCAAAAACCTGGCATTATCCTTCTTTTAGTACATAAACTGGTACAAAAAAAAGAGGGCAAGAAAGCCTGAAACGACCCGCTGCTGACGACCGACGACCGACGACCGACTCCTAACCCCACCAACAAACTTTTTGCCGCAAACCCTATTTAGTCAATTTTTTGAAGACAAAGCTGTAGAAAAATTATTAGGAGATGAGATTAAAAGTGAATATTTAAACGATGATAAAATTGGTAGATTCTTGGATGAAATTTATCAAATAGGATTGAATAGTTTATTATGGGGGAGTAAAACAAAGATGGTTAATTGTAGAAAGTGAATCAAGAAAGAAAAGTGATTGGCAAAGGCTAGAAGAAAAAATTAAAAAAGAAGAATCAAAAGCTGAAAAGTTACTCAGGAAATTAGAAAAAGAAGAATTGGAAAATCTAGCGGTCGTTCAAGATAAATTGAATCAGATAAATAAGTTGCTTAAATTAGCCTTAATTAAGGAGGTTCAAGTTATTGAAATAGTTTCAAATTCTCGGCTAAAACCGATAAATTTAAACTATTTAAAATCTGGGTTTTTATCGGTCTTTTTTCATCCCAAAATATCAAGGAGGAATAAAATTCTCTGCCTAGGGAAGAATTGAGAAGCTGTAAGTTTTTTTGAGCGGTATCTAAATCATCGAAGCTTAAAAAGTAAACAGTATCATCGAAAATAACGGGTTGATTTTGATAGGGTAATATAAGGTTAAAATTCAGTTTTTTATAAAGTCCAGAAATGGCGATTTTAAAAGGTGAGAAGCTGTAAGAACCCACACCAAATATGCAAAAGTCTGGCTGATTTTGATAAATTTTGCTCTTTCTGTCTAGAAAATAATTTTTATGATTAACTAAATATTGCCAAGTTTTTGGTGCTATATCCCGTATATTTTCTGTAGATTCACCGATAAACTTCTGAGTTACCAAAATGTATTTATTGATAACCTTTAGGCGATTTTGTGCCACATCTGAACCTTTAAGGAGAGGATAAAGATAGGTGGTTTCAAGATTAACGACTTCCTTTAAACCATTGACAAAAATTCCATTAACTAACTGCAATTCCATGACTTTTGAGCAATCATGTTTAATTCCTGAACGCCATTTTTCTTGAGGATGCTTATGATATAAATATTTTAATCTAGTAAAAGCATTTAAATCTCTGACTAGGATATTATTTTGATAACCAATGCGCTGAAATTCCCCTTCTTCAAAACTATTGAAAACATCACAAAAGTAATTGTCTGAATGAGAATCAAATTGACAAAATAGGAGACAAGCATCTACATTTGCTTGAAAATATTTTTGAGTATTGATCGGATAAATTGCCGAGTAAACGAGATTAATTTTCTGAGTATAAATATAGTTCAAAATTTTTCTAGAAACGGCTGTTTTGCAGATAATTGCCAGATAAGCTGAACGATGATTAAGACATTCAATCAATTTAATTAACATCCATTCTGAAATATCAAAGTTACTTTTTCCTGTGATAGCATCTAAACCCTGATAACCTTGAAAGTTACTTTTTTGCGGTAAATTTTTTCCGTTAATAAGTCCTTGTTTTGAGTTGGTTATCCAAGGCAAATTCCCCAAGAATAAAATATTCTCTTTCCATGCTTGAGTCAGAGAATACCAGTCACAATCAAAAAAATTCTTCTGTTCAACTTGTATTCTTTTATCTTGGCATATTTGCCGATCTTGATTAATCTGAGTGATATAATTAGGATTAATTTCAAAGCCGAGGATTTTTTCAGTTTGTTTAAAGGTAAGTGCTGCTGCTTTTAAAAAGTTACCTATACCACAAGTTGGCTCAATAATAACATCGGGTTTAACCTGAATTTGCCATAATTTTTGACAAATCTTTTCGGTTAACTCCGGGGGAGTTTGAAAGTCTCCATATTCAATTTTAACCTGAGAAGCTTGCATCACTAATTCTCTCTATAAATGGCTATTAATCCTTCTTCTTGACCGGCAAGATCGATTACCCTAGTATATTGTAATCTCCATTGTAAGGCATTAGAAATAGTTAAAAAACCTTGCCCCAGGGGATGAACAAGAATTTCATCAGCTATATTGGCCGCTTCCATTTCATCAACAGGTAAGTTTTTCTCTAAAATAAAAGCAATTAAATCATCTTTGTTTCCCTGATTGTTTAAGATGTTGCGGATACCACAAGTCATCTGGAAATCGGCTGTTCTTTCGGCACTGACAAAAATTGTCCTGATAATTCTTAAACTGGCAGTACGATTTAGGCTATCATCTAACTTTTCATAAACAAAAATAATTAAGGAATATCCCAGTCCAAAAATTTAGAGTGAAGATTCTTGATGTTGAGATTCCAAAGCTGAGAAGACAGCTGCCTCGTCACATAACAATTCTTGGGTCAATCTTGCCATAGATCATACAGGGTTTAAAATCAACTCTAGCAGCAAAATTTATCTAAGTAACTAAGCAAAATTAATATCGAATCTGTTTGACTTTCTGTTCTTTGTGCCTCTGTGGTTGCTCCCGAACCCTTCTGGGATAACCCGATAGAAAAGTGTATGTTAGGTTAGATTTAACTGGACTACTCGACTACTGCACGACAAGAATATCGATCGATCCGGTCTAAATTTTTAATTCCTGTAACTAATCCCTCGATACTATCAGGGTTTCATTTCGTGGCCTGGAAAAAGGACTGCTGGTGAAATCCCCAAGCTTTAGCGAGGAGCGAGGTGGGAAATGCTTGGACTTGCTGGTTATAAGCTTGTACCGCCTGATTGTATCGCATCCGTTCCACCGCTAGGCGGTTCTCCGTGCCTGCCATTTCGTACTGGAGGTTGATATACAGTTGGCTAGACTGTAACTGCGGATTCGTTGCGGCATACTGGTGGAAACGTGCGATCGCCTGATCGATTTTGGCAATAGCAGCGGCTTTTTGTGCGGGGGTTAGTGCTTGCAAATAGGACTGACGGGATTGCACCAGCAAGGTGACTAAGGCTTTTTCCTGTTGGGCATAGGCTTGTGTGACGCTGACGAGATTGGGGATGAGATCCGCACGCCGCTGGATTTGGTTTTCCACTTGCGCCCAGGCTGCATTTACTCTTGAGGCAGAACTCACCAGGGTATTATATGTCCACATTCCCGAAAGCGCAATCACCCCTATTATACCTACCCCCACAGATAGCAATCTCTGGCGTTGTTGTGTCGCCTTCTTCTGTCGCTCTAACTTTTGCTGGCGTTGCCTCTGAACTTCCCGAATCGCTTGTTGGATAAATTCAGCCGGAATCCGCACTTCTTTTGCAGCCTCTACTAATTCCGACTCGGCGAAGCTCTGCGTGTAATCAGCATAGTATCGCGAGGCAAGTTCTAGCACCTCTGGCACAATTTCTTCAGGAATGCGAATTTCTTTGTCGTTCATGGCTAATCTTAGAAAATTTCCCAGAGATTCACTGTGTTTGATCACAAACAGCCATTACCAACTGTCCCCAGCACCACCGCCGCCGCTATCTCCACCACCAAAACTACTGCCGCCGCTATCTCCGCCACCAAAACTACTGCCACCACTATCTCCGCCACTAAAACTACTGCCGCCGCTATCTCCACCACTAAAACTACTGCCGCCGCTAATTAGATAGAGGCTAATCCTATATATCAGGTAAAAAATAACCGAACCCAACCACAGAGCAACTAACCACATCCAGAAATGTTGTACTCCTCGGCTATCATTCTGGGGGGTATCTTGAGTCAACTCTTTACTCAAGGATGGTTCTAAGGAGACAATTATGGCTCTTGTCCCCGCCAAAGTCCCGCCATCAAAATCTTTTTGCCGGAAGCGCGGCGTTATCTGTGTCTCGATAATATTGCCAACTTTCCCATCGGGTAAAATCCCCTCTACTCCATATCCTGTCTCAATTTCTACGCGGCGGTCTTTGACTCAAATCAAAAATAGCACGCCGTTATCTTGACCTTTTTTGCCAATTTTCCAATAGTTGAAAAGGTTGGTCGTAAACTCTTTAGGAGAGGCGGCGGGAGCAGTTTCCGGTACAGTTACCACTGCTATTTCCGCTCCGTTTTTGGCTTCTAACCGAGCGATCATCTGGTTCAGTTGGGTTTCTGTTTCCGGTTGAAGAATCTCGGCTTTATCTGTCACCCATCCCCCGGAAACTTGTCGAGGATTGGGTACTTCTTGAACCGTCAGAGCTAGGCCAGGACAAGGAACTAGGAAAAAAGCTACGCAGAGCGAACCTAGCCAAATAACTGGATGAGATTTAACTACTAAAGCTTTCATGACTTTAACCCCCAGTAAATAAAGATTTGTGCCTTTCTGTTGCTGTATGTGACAGAAAGGCATTCTCGAACCATATCGCTGCTTCTATTATATTAGACTCCAGCTAAAAACCCTGCTCCCTCACTGACAAAAAATTTCTTCAAACCAATTAATAGCTCGATTTGCCAAAGCTTCTAGGGAATATTTTTGCTCCACTACTGCACGACAAAAATATCGATCGATCTGGTTTAAATTTTTAATTCCTGTAACTAATCCCTCGATACTATCGGGTTCAACTAAAAAACCAGTTTTTCCATCTTCGATAATTTCTACCGGACCACCGCGACGATAGGCAACTACGGGAACACCACAGGCTAAAGCTTCAATAGCCACGTTACCAAAAGCCTCAACCCAGCGCGGGGTCATCAACAGGCCAAAACAGTCGCCTAGCTCTTTTTGTAGGCTCTCAGTGGGCAAAAACCCGCGATAATCGACTAAATCGAAACTATAGGTATCCTGTAAATTTTGCCAGTAGAGAGGATCGGAAATATGACCGAAAACCCGTAAAGGGACACCTAACTGTTGACAAGCTGCGATCGCATCTTCTAAAGCTTTTTCTGGGGCAATCCGTCCCACCCAGGCTAGACAGGGGGAGGAATCGGCCCGAAACTGATACAAAGATAGGTCTAAACCATTAGCCAAACAGCGATAGGGGGGAGAGAGGGAGAAAGTTTCCGCTTGGGCGAGGGTGTGAAAAGCCAGTAAATGGGGAAAATTGCTGTAGGTTTTTTCAATAATATGATCCATCGCCAAAGAAACGGAAGCCATGCTGACTAAATGGGCGACGGGAGTGGCAAAAAAAGGAGTGAGATAAAAAGGGAGCCAATCGTAGGCAAAATTAATAATTAAATCGTACTGATTTTGTATCTGTTGGGCGTAGTGCCACATATTGGCCAAAACGGCATTTTCGGGCATTAAAATCGGGGCTTCCCTGCCTTGACTTTGGGCGGGAATCTGGGCATTTCCTGCTATAGTGATTAAGGGAATATCATGCAACTGCGAGGCTTCTGGAGCCACTACCCGCACCAGATAGCCTTGCCTGGTCAGAGTGCGAGCGAGATTATAAAGAGTTAATTCTACGCCACCGCCGCCCCCCGAACCCAAAAATCCCACGGGGGTGGAGATAAATAACAGTTTTCGACTCAATTTTGCACCTCTGTGGGTGTGGTTTCAGTGAAGGAAGTATCCTGTACGTCATCATCTTCCGGTTCACCAGTGGTTTCTAGGGGAGCAATATCTAAACGGGGCGGTAATTGCAGATTTAACTGTCTAATTGCCCAGCGTGCTGTTTCTTGCACTTCTTCATCGGAATCATCGAGGGCATGACAAATTAATTGACTGATCTGAGACATGATATCGTAGAGTCTGGTTAAATCCCGAATGGCATTTTTCCGCACCTGTGGATTTTTATCCTGGAGAGAGATAGCCAAAGCTTGGTTCATCGGTCGCAGGGAGCGGGTACAGATTTGAGCGAGGGCTTCTAGGGTTAAACTGCGTTCGTAGGAATCCCCATCCACCATACTATCGACTAAAGGCTGCATTGCCCTAGAATCAGACATCTGTGCTAGTTTCCAAACCGCCCTTCTACGGGTACGGGGATCGTCATCGCGCAGACTTTCAATCAAACTCAGGATTAAGTCGGCGTTCGGAATACGGGAGGTAGCTTGTACGGGCAAAGAAGAAGCGAAATCATCCTCCCAATTGTCATTAATCTCACTGCTGGTTTTGGTGTCCGCACCGAAGGAATTGCCATTGCCCTCAAAAGAGTTGTCGGGTGGGTTTTTAGGATTGACGTAAGTTGTCTTTTTGCGCGGTTTTGAGGCTTTGCCCTTGGGACGATATTGAAAGAAAAGCGATAGTAAAGCTGCCAATAAAGCGATGGATAACAGAGCCGAGCCAGCAATTAACGGTATTGGTGAAGTCTCATTTCCGGCGGCTGCGTTGGCGGCCGCGGCGTTTTGACCTAGATACTTCTGGGTATTAGCGATCGCATTTTGAGCAAATGTATCGTTCGGACGTTGTGCCAGAGCTTGTTGAAATTTTTCTAAGGCGAGTTGGTAATTTCTTTGGGCTGTAGCTTCGTAACCAGCTTTCATCAACTGATCGTAAGTGGCGACAGTCTGGGGTTGCTCTAACCTAGGTGGAGTTTGAGCGTTAGCCGTGGGTAAAGTCTGGAAATTATGACCCCAACTGCTCACACCGATAGCTAACAAAAATAGGAAATTGGGTTTGATCATAGAATTAATGTAACTGTTTAGGGGGGGGGGGGGTAAAAGTTATGATAGCCTAAAAGCCATAAATGAAAAGCACTGAACTCCAGAGATGGGTCATAGACCGCGATGATTGGGAAAAGCCCTCGGTGAGCGTGGGGCGAATAGTACGGCTCCTAGGAGCGAGGATAGAGTCCACTGTTTAGAGCTTAGGGATTATCTGTGAAAAACTGGCTTAATTAAGCTTGCACAGGCGTTTTGCGCCATGTTCGACCTTGAATAGTCGTGTGGAATTGCCAATTAGCTACGGTTTCTGGATAATCGCCCCGATAGTGACCGCCTCGGCTTTCTGCTCGTAATAAGGCACTTTCCAGAATTAAGTCGGCGATGTCTAGAAGATTTAATGTCTCGATCGCTATTCTTATTTCTAACTGCACCGAGGGACACAAAAATAATTGTCCTTTGTCGGGAAGAAGATTCTGGAGAAATTGGCCCATCTTTAAGGAATGTAACTGTTGTTTCCACTGTTGCACCCGTAGGATAGCAATTTCTAACTCATTTTGAAATCGGCAAATTCCCGCATTTTCCCACATTAAAATCGGTAATTCTCTCCGTACTTTTTGCCAGTCTTCCTGTTCTTCCTGCCAGTTTTCCGCAATTTCTAAGGATTTTTCCCGTCTTTCTCCAATAAAGGTTTCTGGCTCCAGACCTATTTCAGCCAAACTTGCCGCAAAGACAATACATTCTAAGAGAGAATTACTGGCTAAACGATTGGCCCCGTGGACACCTGTACTAGCGGCTTCGCCGATCGCATACAAACCGGGTAGGGAAGTGCGGGCGTTTAAATCTGTGGCCACTCCTCCCATCCAATAGTGAGCGGCGGGGGCGACTGGAATCACATCCTCAAGCACATTAATGCCCCATTTTTGACAGATGCGGATAATATTGGGGAAACGATAACGCAGACGCTCCGGTTCGATTGGTCTTAAATCTAGATATACTTTGGCATGGGCGGGATCGTCGGAGGTTTTTTGCAAATGGCTAAAAATCGCCCGACTCACCACATCCCGGGGGGCCAATTCTCCTGCCGGATGGTAATCGAAGGCAAAACGCCGCCCCTGAGCATCAATTAAATGCGCTCCTTCGCCGCGCACCGCTTCACTAATTAAAAACCGCGGCGCCCCCGGCACAGTCAAAGCGGTGGGGTGAAACTGAAAAAATTCCGGGTCGCGAATCACTGCCCCAGCACGCCAAGCCAGGGCGACTCCATCCCCGGTGCTAACGGCGGGATTAGTGGTTTGGGCGTAGACTTGACCGCCGCCTCCCGTAGCCAGAATGACTGCTTGCGCTCGCAGCCAACAGAGATGATCTTGATGGAGTAAACAAATACCTTGACAGCGTTGCCCTTCCGGGTCAAGCCAGAGTTTCAGCGCGATCGCTTGGGGAATAATGGTAATATTGGGGCGTTCGACCACTTTTTCCATCAGGGTACTGACGATCGCTCTCCCCGTGCGATCAGCCGCGTGCAGCACCCTGGCCTGGGAGTGGGCAGCCTCAAGAGTACGGGCTAAGTCGTCTCCGGAGCGATCAAAACTAACTCCTAACCGCAGCAAATCAGCGATCGCTTGGGGGGCTTTCTCGACTAAAAACTGCACGGCATAGCGATCGCATAAGCCTGCTCCAGCTTTCAGGGTATCTTCTAAATGGAAAACGGGGGCATCCTCAGGGGACGTGGCCGCCGCAATTCCCCCCTGCGCCCAATCACTAGCCCCGGTTTTTAAATCTTCTTTGGTAATTAAACCCACCTTTAAGTTAGGAGGTAAACACAGCGCGGCATACAATCCCGCCGCTCCCGATCCCACCACTAAAACATCTTGATAACTCGGCAGTTGCGAGGAAACGACCATTGAGGGATGAATTGATAAATTCTATTCATTCTAGCATTCCATTTCTCTATAGCTCTGGCAAAAATCGCCAGTCTTTCCTTGGGGCAGTATGCCAGATTCTTTTTTTTGCCTCTTGCCTTCAGAAGCTGATCACTGAAAAAGGTGAGCGATCGCCCACCTAGAAATTTTTTTAAAACCGTAATTAACTAGATTTAGTAAACTCCGGGGTTAAAACGGTCATCACCCTCGATAAATTCTTTAGAAGGCTCAGTAACGGTAAATTTCTCCAGATTAGCCTGTAAACGCTCTTTTTGAGTATCCGAGAGTCCGGGGATATTGAGGACATCTTCCACTTCTTCGTAGGGGGCGTTTTTGATGATTTTACCGGCTAAATTGGGATAGAACCCTCTCAAGTCCCGGAAATCGCGAATATCACTGTTATTGAGGTCGATTTTCGCCCCAAATTCTGTGGTTAGTTTGGCATCGGCCGCATTTAAGACCGCCACGGGATGAGAGGGAAGGGTGATCGAGGTAAGATTGAGAGCTTGAGCGGGAACTTTGCCCCAAAAACTCCCGATAATCAAGGCAATTACCGCCAGCAGACGAACAAGATTCTTCATTGCAGTTGTGGTCTCCTAAAACCAAGGCAAATTAACGATCAGGACAAGAAATTAAGCCGTCAGCTTTCCGACTAGGCATAGGGTGGGTAGTTGAGATTTGCCACCGCAGCCTAGCTATTAGCTGAACGCTGATAGCTAGTTAAAAAAGTTATATCATGCCATTAGACCAGATCTTGACACTCTCCGCACTTTTCGGGCGGAGATTCTTGGGCTGAATCTTGCCTCTACTAGCAAAGCTAATTTTGGTCTTACAGTTTCATGTCTAGTCAGACTACACCTATAAGGCAAGCACTCTCAAAGACTACTCCCCAAGCGTAAATTTCTGTGTGTCCCACAGTATTTAATTGTTTGGCGTTCTGACAGTTTGGACTTAATTAAACACCATTGACTGTTAGAAATTTTGAGATGACGGAGTAGGACATTTAACTTGTTTCCTCACGTTCTCACGGTCAGCAACCTACGAGCATTCTAGCACAAAGTCGTCCTAAAAGGACGGGGTTTTCAACCCAAATTTCCGATAACCCATTTGGCCGTACTAGGGGAAGGATTTTGGGGGTTGGGTGATGGGGGAGCCGGGAGATCAGTGAACTGATAACTCAAATCTGATCCCTGATCCCTGAAAAGGCTGATGGCTAATGCAATTATTACAAATCCCTAAAATTATCAATGAAGAACAGCACTCCTATGGCATCATGGACTGTTGCTTGTCTTGAAATATCTATAAGGAAGACACAATTATGGCTCTCCAATTGGGTGATATCGTTCCAGATTTTACACAAGATTCTAGTGAAGGTCTGATTTCTTTTCATCAGTGGGTAGGAGATAGCTGGGTAGTGCTGTTCTCGCACCCGGCTGATTACACTCCCGTTTGTACCACGGAATTAGGTACGGTGGCTAGTCTTAAGTCAGAATTTGAGCGACGTAATGTGAAAGTGATCGCTTTGAGTGTCGATAGTGCCGAATCCCATCGGGGTTGGATTAATGACATCAACGAAACTCAAAACACTACCGTTAACTATCCGATTATCGCCGATGGCGATCGCAAAGTGTCGGCTCTCTACGGCATGATTCACCCCAATTCCCTCAACAATCTCACGGTACGTTCGGTGTTTATTATCGATCCCAACAAAAAATTACGTTTAACCATTACCTATCCTGCCAGCACGGGACGCAATTTTAACGAGATCCTGCGCGTGATCGACTCCCTGCAGCTCACCGATAACTATCAAGTGGCTACCCCCGCTAACTGGACCGACGGCGGCGATTGTGTGGTGGTTCCCTCTATTCCCACTGAAGAAGCTCGTAGCAAATTCCCCAAAGGAGTTGAAGAAATCAAACCCTATCTACGCATGACTCCCCAACCTAATAAGTAATTAGTGATTGGTAATCGGTGAACCAGATCCTGGAAAACTGGCAATCCGAAAACCATAAAGTCGTCAGGGAGGGTTAGCCATCCGTTTTAACGGATGCTACCCCTGGCAACAGGGGATTTATCTCCCTCTATCATTTATTGGTTTGATTGTCAATATATTTTTTCATAGTTTCCCTAGATGTGTTACCGGCAGTAGTGCCGAAAAGCAATTTCTTGGCCGGGTTAAAGACAATTCATCGACATCTATCTTAACCATAAGTTAAATTAATATTTAACAAAAATCGGCTTAAGGCTAAAAAAACAATTAACATTATAGCTCCAAATGCTTAGTAGTGGTTAGTTTAGCTAGATTGTAGATCGATGAAATTATCTAGAGATCGAGCAAGGAGCGTCAAGAATTCCGGGTTAGATCTATAAGTAAATTTTATTTTAAGTTTATTTAAGACTGTCATTACTAATGCAAGGCTGAGTCAGGCAGATTTTCCCGTAGTATCAAAAATGAAACTCGCTCCAATCGTTCAATCTGACTACGAGCGAGAGGCAATTGTAGAGACTGCCGCTTTCACTAGCATTTAATTAAGAGGAACAACCGATGGCAACTTATAAAGTCACCCTAAAAACACCCGATGGCGATCATACAATTGAGGTTCCCGATGATGAGTACATTCTCGATGTAGCCGAAGAAGCAGGACTGGACTTACCTTATTCCTGCCGCGCAGGAGCTTGCTCCACCTGTGCAGGTAAAATTGAATCTGGTAGCGTTGATCAATCCGATCAATCCTTCTTAGATGACGATCAAATTGAAGCGGGTTATGTCCTCACCTGCGTCGCCTATCCTACCTCTGACTGTGTGATCCTCACCCACAAGGAAGAAGAAGCTTTGAAGTAATCTTCAAGATTATCAGAAAATTCCCGTTAAAGCCATGGCTTTAACGGGAGTTATTTTATGGCTCAAAAATTTTTTCCCTAAACACTTGTGTGTTTTAGCTAAGGGTGCTATGATTGTTAATCGTGGAATTAATGGGTCGGTGCCCGAGTGGTTAATGGGGGCGGACTGTAAATCCGTTGGCTACGCCTACGCTGGTTCGAATCCGGCCCGGCCCACCACGATCAATGCCCGTGTAGCTCAGTGGTAGAGCACACCCTTGGTAAGGGTGAGGTCATGAGTTCAATCCTCATCACGGGCTTTCTCTTCCCTGCTCATTCTCGATAAACCGTTGGCGGATGAGATTGAGTAAGTCTTCAGCAGTATTGCGTTAACAGAAGTTCTCCCCTAGGGCAATTAGTCCTCGATCGCTTAAAATAGTCAAAATTACCTTATTTGTTGGCTCATGTCTCCCCTGGACAACATCGCTAAACTGTCTCACCTCACCCGCAGAGATGTTCAGAAAAATTGGTTTATCGCTACAGCAGCGGGAAAACCAATTCAACCCGTCACCCTCAATGAAAAACAATACATTATTTGGCCTGCCGGCAGACAAATTCAATATCTAACTCAAAAAATTATTGTCCCCGAACATTTAGCCGGTTATCCTTTAGAGGGAATGGAACTGAGATTAATCTTAACTTGGTGGGCGGAAGATGTCAAAATTTATGTTAATAATCAATTTATCCAAGCAGGAGACCTCTTTGATTCTTCCACCCGCATTTTACTTTCTAACTCGGTCTCTACTGGTCAAGAAATCCTTGTTACTCTGCGTTTAGTCAGTCCCAATCATGATATTGGTGGTTTGATGAAATCGCAGTTAATCTATGAATATAGCCAAGCGATCGATCCTAGTTTTGTCGCTGATGAATTAACCATTCTCCATAATTATCTGCAAACTTTTTATCCTGAAAAATTAGCGGCTTTTACCGCTACTCTCGATAATATTGACTGGGATAATGTCACCAACAAAGATAAATTTAATCGCTCCCTAGAATCAATTCGTCAATCCCTGCAAACCCTCGCTAAACCTCTCAAAGAACGCAGTTTTCATCTTCTCGGCCACGCACATTTGGATCTGGCTTGGTTGTGGCCGTTGGCAGAAACTTGGCAAGTGGCAAAAAACACTTTTCTCTCGGTTTTAAACCTGCAAAAAGATTTTTCTGCCCTCATATTTGGTCATTCTAGCCCCCTAATTTACGACTGGATAGAAAAACATCATCCTGACCTGTTTCAAGCAATTCTAGAGGCATATAAAGGGCAATCTTGGGAACTTTTGGGCGCGATGTGGGTAGAACCAGAAGTCAATTTGATCTCCGGAGAATCCCTATTTCGACAACTACTTTATGGACAAAAATATTTTCAAGAAAAATTTGGACAAATCACTGAAACTGCTTGGCTGCCGGATACCTTTGGGTTTCCCTACCAATTGCCGCAAATTCTTCAATCCTTTGGCATCAAATATTTTGTAACCGGGAAACTACATTGGAATGATACGACTAAATTTCCCCACGGTTTTTTCTGGTGGCAATCTCCCGATGGCAGTAAAATTCTTTCCCTAATGTCTCCTCCTAATGTTGCCGGAGTTATGGATACTAACCCAATTATTATGACCGATCATGCTCTCAATTGGGAACGGCAAACCGGCTTAAAAGATATTTTTTGGCTGCCAGGTGTTGGCGACCATGGCGGCGGTCCGACTCGTGATATGTTAGAGGTGGCCCAACGTTGGCAAAAATCTCCTTTTTTTCCCCAGTTAAAATTTAGCCAAGCAACAACTTATCTGAACAGTCTGGAGACAAGTAATCTCCCTATCTGGGATGATGAATTATATCTAGAATTCCATCGCGGTTGTTATACTACCCACGCTGACCAAAAGGCCTATAATCGTTACTGTGAAATCCTCTTGTATCAAGGAGAATTATGGTCTTCTCTGGCTAATATCTTACTAGAGATTCCCTATCCGAAAGTTGAGATAGAATCGGCATGGAAAAAGGTTTTATTAAATCAGTTTCATGATATACTGCCCGGTACTTCTATACCCGAAGTCTTTAGGGATGCCAATCAGTTATGGCAGCAAGTTATCACCACAGGTGAAGCAATTTTAGATCAAGCTTTACAAGCAATTGCCACTCAAATTAATTTACCTAATCCCCCCCATCCTCAAGCAAAACCTTTTCTAGTTTTTAATTCTCTTAACTGGGAAAGATCCCAGGTTATCTCTTTAGCTGTAGAATCTGTAAATTGCTCGGTTTATGACTTAAATAATTGTCTCTGTCCTTCGCAATTATCCCACGACAATCAACTGTTATTTATCGCTGAAAATATTCCTGCTGTGGGTTATAAGTTATTTTGGTTAGTTCCCAATCAGCAAGCAACCGAGAAAAATTTAACTAACTGCCAATTTATTTTAGATAATGGCTTGCTTAAAGTTACTATTAACTCGGAAACGGGGGATATAGATAGTATATTTGATATAATTAATCAAAAAGAAATCCTGCAAGCTGCGGGGAACCAATTACAGGGATTTAAAGATCAAGGACAATATTGGGACGCTTGGAATATCGATCCGAATTATCAACAATATCCCTTACCTAAAACAGTATTAAAATCGATCGAATGCTTAGAATGTGGTGCCTTGCGCTGGCAGATTCGCGTGATCAGAAGTTTAGCTGATTCGGAATTTTGTCAAGATTATATCTTAGAAAAAGATTCTCCTATTCTCCAGATTAAAACTATTGTTAATTGGCAGCAAGAACATACTTTAGTAAAAACCGCTTTTCCTCTCACCCTAAACAGCGATTTTACCACCTATGAAATTGCCTGTGGTGCGATCGAGCGTTCCCACGAACCAGAATCACCAAAATGGGAAGTTTACGGTCATAAATGGGCGGATTTAACCGATACAGAGGCAAACTACGGGGTGAGTCTTTTAAATAATAATAAATATGGCTATGATGCTACTAACCAGCAACTGCGATTAACTCTGTTGAGAAGTCCCCGATGGCCCGATCCCGAGGCAGATCTGGGGAAACAAGAATTTACCTATGCAATATATCCCCATCAAGGTAACTGGAAAACGGCGAAAACTGTCCATCACGCTTGGCAGTTAAACTTACCTGTCACCGTTGTTTTTATTACTAATTCTTCTCAATCAAACCAGTTGCCACCCGTGGCACAATGGTTAAAATTCTCGGCCGATAACTTAATTTTAATGAGTTTAAAACAAAGTGAAACATCCTTTCGGGGTTGGGTAATGCGCGTTTATGAATGTCAGGGAGAAAACGCTGTTATTGATTGGCAAAATCAATTACAATTAACAATAAAAGAATCGATCGACGGTTTAGAAAGAGCGATCGATCCTGTTGAGCAACTTTCTCCTTGGCAGATAGCCACATGGTTATTAAAGAATTAATCTTCGTGATCTTCAAAAGGATCGCTTAATTCGGCAGCTGGCGGTCCAAAAGCGGTATAAAGAGCTAAAACGGTAATCCCCACCAAAGCGGCAGCGATCGAAATACCCAAAATTGTTGCAGTTTCCATAAAATAAAATTTGCTTAGATACAGTCTGTATCTTATCTTAACAAAATATAACCGATCTCGCCGTCGATAGCGATCGCTAATCTGGCCAGTTGCATTGCTGTTATCTCATGCCCGATAATGCTGAAAGGATCGACTCAATAGCGATCAAACTAAACTAGAAGAATTATTATGAAGAAACTCCTACAGGGACTAGAAAGGTTCCAGAGTGGTTATTTTGATGAACATCGGCAATTATTTGAGCAACTCTCCCACGGACAAAAACCGAGAATCCTGTTTATCACCTGTTCCGATTCCAGGATCGATCCTAACCTAATTACCCAAGCGGAGGTGGGGGAATTATTCGTAATTCGTAATGCGGGGAATATAATTCCTCCCTACGGAGCAACCAATGGTGGTGAAGGTGCATCTATAGAATATGCTATCAACGCTCTCGGCATCGAGCAAGTGATTATCTGCGGTCACTCCCATTGTGGAGCGATGAAAGGTTTGTTAAAATTGCAAAGTCTGGCCGATGAAATGCCTTTAGTTTACGATTGGTTAAAGCAAGCAGAAGCTACTCGACGTTTAGTTAAGGATAATTACAAAGAACTAGAAGGAGAAGAACTGATCGAGGTGACAGTAGCAGAAAATGTTCTCAACCAGTTAAGTAATTTGCAAAGCTATCCAATTATTCGTTCCCGATTACATCAGGGTAAATTGTCCCTACACGGTTGGATTTTTCGGATTGAAACCGGCGAAATTTTAGCCTATGATCCCATCCTACACGATTTTGTCGCTCCCCATAGTAAAATTACCCATCCCGAAGCAGCAGACAATTTACCCTCTAGTCGTCATCTTCCCAATAGTCATCCCTTCAAGATTTCTGAGGATTATATCCGGACTAATGCGGACGTAAAAAAAGCGACTCCTGCGGTTAATACTGTGGCGAAAAAGAATGGCTCCTCAACCCAAAAACCGGGCTATAATTATTTAGACCCCTCCCAAGCTGATCGCATTTATCGCGGTTCGAGAAGTTAATTAGGGATTAGAGAAATTCTCTAGAGATGTGCTTATTACCGTCTCTAGAGTGGCAGTTAAGGGCAAGAGCCTTCCCGGTTGATAATGACCGTAATCCGGGACAATCAGCCTAACATCTGGTGACAGCATCGGCAAGTCAGCAACGCTCAGTGTTAGGAAAGCTAATAGCTATTGCTTTTTACTCAAAAAATATGGTATGATGGAAAACTGTCAGTTTTACGAAAGCCGATGAAAACGGAAGAGATTATCAAATCAATCGAAGCCGAGTATCTCAAGAGCGATCTGCCCATTATCCATGTCGGTGACACGATCCGGGTAGGGGTGCGAATCGTTGAAGGAGATAAAGAGCGGATTCAGCCCTACGAGGGCATTGTCATCGCCAAACGCCATGGCGGTATCAACGAAACGATTACAGTACGCAAAGTCTTCCAGGGTGTGGGAGTAGAAAGAGTCTTCCTGCTCCACTCGCCGCGGGTTGCCAGTATCAAGATCATCCGTCGTGGTAAAGTACGTCGGGCGAAACTCTACTATCTGCGCGATCGGGTTGGCAAAGCCACCAGGGTACAAGAACGTTTCGATCGCCCTCTCTAAAAATTTTCCGGCGACAGCCTAACCAAGAAAGTTGCTCAATCGCCAACAACTACGCTATAATAAATAAAGGCCTTAAAAAAGCCAAATAGTTTAGCGAATGGGCGCTCTTAGTTCAGTTGGTAGAACGCAGGTCTCCAAAACCTGATGTCGGGGGTTCAAGTCCTCCAGGGCGCGTTTGGTAATCACCAAGCCGATAACTGCAAAGGACATGATCTAAATGTCTGGGGGTTAGTGTGGGTTGTCCGGTGAAAATGATAAGTTAAGGATAGCTTGAGTATCATTTTAAGGAGTAGCGATCGTGGCCAAAAAAGAAACCCTAGAAAAAGACACGAGCGACAAGAAAGAGGGAAGCTCCTTTCAGGTCAAGGAATTCGTCAATGAAAGCAAAGAAGAACTCGCCAAAGTCGTCTGGCCTTCCCGTCAGCAACTTTTGAGTGAATCAGCGGCCGTGATGTTAATGGTGACTTTGGTAGCCACTCTCATCTATCTGATTGATAAATTCTTTGCCTGGGGTGCGGGGAAGGTGTTCCCATGAGTCTAGAAGAAGAACAGTTTCCCGAAGAAGTCAATCTCAGCAACCTACCGAAAAAACCCCGTTGGTATGCCGTGCAGGTGGCTTCTGGTTGTGAGAAACGGGTCAAAGCTAATTTGGAACAGCGCATCCACACCCTCGATGTGGCCGATCGCATTCTGCAAGTCCAGATTCCCCAAGCGGCCACCGTCAAAGTCCGCAAGGATGGTTCACGGCAACATGGTGAGGAAAAAGTCTTCCCCGGTTATGTCCTGATCAAAATGATCATGGATGATGACGCTTGGCAGGTGGTAAAAAACACCCCCCACGTGATCAACTTTGTCGGGGCCGAACAAAAGCGCCACTACGGACGCGGCCGCGGTCACGTCACCCCGCTACCCTTGAGTATGTCAGAAGTCGATCGCATCTTCAAACAAGCTCAGATTCAAGAACCCGTCGTCAAAATCAATATGGAAGTTGGCGATCAAATCTTGGTTCTATCTGGTCCATTTAAGGACTTTGAAGGGGAAGTGATCGAAGTTAGTCCCGAGCGCGGCAAACTCAAGGCCCTGCTCTCCATTTTTGGTCGGGATACCCCGGTCGAATTGGAATTTAATCAAGTCGAAAAACAAAACTAAATCATGGCTAAAAAAGTCGTCGCAATTATTAAACTAGCTTTACCTGCTGGTAAGGCTAACCCTGCTCCTCCCGTGGGTCCTGCTTTAGGTCAACACGGGGTGAATATTATGGCGTTTTGTAAAGATTACAACGCTAAAACCGCCGATCAGGCTGGGATGATCATCCCTGTGGAAATCTCCGTTTTTGAGGATCGTAGTTTTACCTTTGTCCTCAAAACTCCCCCCGCTTCCGTTCTCATCCGCAAAGCGGCCGGTGTGGAAAGAGGTTCCAACGAACCCAACAAGAAATTTGTCGCCACCATTACCCGCGACCAATTACGGGAAATCGCCCAAACTAAAATGCCCGATCTTAACGCTAACGACATCGAAGCGGCCATGAATATTGTGGCGGGAACGGCCAGAAATATGGGTGTCAAGATCTCAGACTAAATCTTATTTCGGGGAGAAGTTAAGCTTCGTTATTACCCAAGGAGCAACAAATCAGATGGTAAAAAAAGTTTCACGACGTTTGCGAGATGCCCAGGCTAAGGTAGAAAATAAAGCCTACGAGCCATTAGAGGCACTGACATTATTAAAGGAATTAGCGACGGCGAAATTCGACGAAACCGCCGAAGCTCATATTCGTTTAGGTATCGATCCTAAATATACCGACCAACAACTGCGGACAACGGTAAGTTTACCCAAAGGAACCGGACGCACGGTGCGAGTAGCGGTCATTACTCGCGGGGAAAAGGTACAGGAAGCGAACAACGCCGGGGCCGATATCGTTGGTTCAGAAGAATTAATCGAAGAAATCGCCAAGGGAATGATGGATTTCGAGGTGTTAATTGCCACCCCCGATATGATGCCGAAAGTGGCTAAATTAGGTCGTCAACTCGGTCCGCGGGGTTTAATGCCTTCACCGAAAGGGGGAACCGTAACCACGGATTTAACGGGAGCAATCTCTGAGTTTAAAGCGGGTAAATTGGAATTCCGGGCCGATCGCACCGGGATCGTTCACGTTCAATTTGGCAAAGCTTCTTTTAGTGCCGAGGATCTGTTAGTTAATTTGAAAGCTTTACAGGAAACGGTGGACAGAAACCGTCCTTCCGGAGCCAAAGGTCGTTACTGGCGTACAGTTTATGTTTCTTCCTCCATGGGGCCATCGATTCAAGTGGATATTAGCACCCTGCGGGATCTGAAATTAGCAGAAGGTTAATACAGTTATTTTTTCTGAAAAAGCCTCCAAGGGATTGGGGGTGTTTTTTTAGCTTGATCGCCCGATTGATATAGAATCAAAAGGCTACACTCAAGATTAATCGCTTGAATTATTCTCTTGTATCTGTTCTTAGAGCCAGCGTGTGGATTGTAGATTCCCCTAATACCCGCATTTTAGCCCCTTGTGCGATCGCACTAGGTAACTTTGATGGTTTGCACCTAGGTCATCAAACCGTCCTACAGCCAATTTTTCAGGATGAACCCGCTTATCCCACCGTTGTTAGTTTTACTCCCCACCCGCGGGAATTTTTTACGGGGGAAAAATGGCAGTTATTAACTCCTCTAGGGGAAAAAGTAGAGGTTTTAGAGAATTTAGGCGTTAAACAATTAGTTTTACTGCCTTTTTCTGCTCAATTAGCTTCCCTGACACCCTTGGCTTTTATCGAACAGGTTTTAGTAGCAAAATTACAGACTAAATCGATCAGTGTTGGTCAAGATTTCCGCTTCGGTTATCGTCGTCAAGGTACAGCGGAAGATTTATTACAGATCGCCTCTCAATTTAATATTAAAGTCGAGATTGTTGGTTTGAAAAACTGTGGGACGGGTCGAATTAGTAGTTCCCTAATTCGTCAAGCTTTGGCAGCAGGAAACGTTGAGCAAGCCGGACAAATGTTAGGTCGTCCCTACAGTTTAACCGGTCGCGTGGTCATCGGGCAACAGCTGGGCAGAACATTAGGTTTTCATACCGCTAATCTACAGGTTCCCCCCGATAAATTATTGCCGCGATTCGGGGTTTATTGCGGTTGGGTGCATCTCGATGGTTCTCGCTTACCGGCAGTTATGAATATCGGTTATCGTCCCACGATCGAGGGAAAAACTATCAGTGTGGAAATCCATTTATTGGATTGGTCGGGCTATATATATGATCGCATTTTAACGATGGATTTAGTGCAATTCCTGCGACCAGAACAGAAATTTAATTCTCTCGATCGATTAAAAAATCAGATCGAGATAGACTGCGATCACTCTCGATTAATTCTAACTTCTGTAACTGACAACTGCTAATATTTTTGGTATTCTCTTTCCACTTTACCCACGGCTTTCAATAAAGGAGAATCGAGGGAATCGATCCAATCAGCTACTTCTCGCGCTAATCCTAGGGTAACAATGCCTTGAGACGGTGGTAATTGACCAGCTAACGCCTGACTTTTGATGGTTTTCAGGACAGAAATTAAACCCTCAATCCGAGTCGATCTTTCTGTTTTCGGCATCTGTTCGGCCACGGTAATAGCTTGGTCAATTGATTGAACTAATTCCCTCATGTTCGTTTCCATAATATTCTAGCGACAGGAAAGAGATGTAACCGTTATTGCTCGCCCCTCTCCCCATTGTATATTGGCATCTCGCGAGTCTTTAATAAAAGTTTGCTGACCACCACCGGGATAACAATCAGCCGGATTCTGGGGGGCGACAATTCCTTGATAAACCGTTGTTCCCGCAGGTAAAGTCACCGATATTACTTTGGTCGCTTGATTGGGAGGATTCCACTTTTGATCGAGGGCTAAATTTCTGATCACCTCCACATTGGTGGTATATTGATCCGTGGTCAGAAAACGACCTTTTTTGTAATTTTCGTCACTATAATAACGGAAAAAAGTCTGGGGTTTTTCTAGGGTAACTGCCTGACATTCACTATTGCGAAAAGTGATGGCAAGATCTGGAGGAAGGGGACAGGAAGGAGCCTGATCTTGAGCCAATATTTTCCGAGAATTGAAAGTCAAATTTTCGGGTAAACTATTGGTTAATGTACTGGCCGCAATTCCTAAAACAAGACTAAAAACGAGCGAACTGGCTTTCATCTTCACTGATTAAGAGAAATTCTTCTCGATTTTACCGTACTGAACCGACTTAAAATCTTGATTTCGCCCACTGGCAACAATTCTTAACTAATTTTCTCCCTGCTCGCCACCCTAACCCCGATTAGCTCCCTAGTAGAAAATTTCCCGCCATTGTCTGTCAACTTTTCTCGCTAGTGTGGGCAAATTAGGAAAAGAATCGTTAAGATCAAAAAAACTTAACATTAATCTTCTTGACAGAATACCCCATTTGTGCTATGAGAGACGCTATTGATATTTTGATGGAAAATTTGAGCCAGAGCATCGTCGGCCAAACCGAATCGATTCGCATTGTGCTGGTGGCTTTACTCAGTGGTGGCCACGCTCTCCTCGAAGATGTCCCCGGAGTCGGCAAAACCCTGTTAGCCAAATCCTTAGCGCGTTCAATTAACGGTCGTTTCCAACGGGTACAATGCACCCCTGACCTCCTGCCTAGTGATATCACGGGAACCACGATTTGGAACCCCAACAGTCGCGAATTTGAATTTATCCCCGGCCCCGCTTTTGCTAACGTCCTGTTGGCCGATGAAATCAACCGGGCCACCCCGCGCACCCAATCGGCACTTCTAGAAGTCATGGAAGAAAAACAAGTTACCGTCGATGGAGAAGCGCGGCCGGTCCCCCAACCCTTCTTTGTGATCGCCACCCAAAATCCGATCGAATATCAAGGCACTTTTCCGCTTCCAGAAGCACAAATGGACCGTTTTGCCGTTTGCCTGAGTTTGGGTTATCCCAGTGCCACAGAAGAATTAAAAATGTTACAAAGACAGCATTCTCAAGAGGCGGTTAAATCCCTAGAAGCTTGTATTTCCTTAGAACAGGTGGGAGAATTGCAAAGATTAGTCAGTCTGGTCCAGGTAGCTCCTGCTTTACAGCAATATATCGTCGATTTAGTCCGCGCTACCCGTGATCACGAAGATATTAGTTTAGGAGTCAGTCCCCGGGGTTGTGTGGTTTTGCAAAAAGCAGTTCAAGCTTACGCTTTCTTGGAAGGTCGCGATTATGCTATCCCCGATGATGTTAAGTTGATTACTCCCTACGTCTTCTGCCATCGTCTGATTCCTAGTCACGGTCGTCAAGCTAAAGCTATCGTGGAAAGACTTCTGCAATCGGTGGCGATCGAGGATCGCATCTATGCTTAAATTTCAGTTATCGATGAATGGTAAGTTACAGGGTATTTCTAAATTCGGCCAAATTGGTAGAGCCGATCTATTAATTGCTAGTATTGCCTTAGCTAACTCAAGGCTGGAGTAAAAATATTTTGAACGTGCTTCTGTTTTTACTTTTTTTGACCATCTTTCCATGCCAGAACAGTAATCAAAACGGAGGAAGCAGGAAGCCCTCGCTTTTAGCGATGGGTATGTCACAAAGCTTCCCCTAAAAAATTCAACAAACGGTGAGTTTTCCCAGCGTCCCCCCTATTCTGAAAAAACTCACCAGAAGCCTTTATCTCGCCCCTCACCCTTATCGAATCGGTCTCCTATCCGAACTGTCCCGTATCGACCCATTCACTCTTGATTAGCGACCACCAATCAGTTGCCAGACCATCGAGGACGTACTTGTAGGGCAGCCAGCCGTAGCCAGCGCTTCCCCATCCCGTCCCCCAAGAGTTGCGGATGAGCAAGGCACCAGTGGTTTCAATGCCACCCGCATTGGTGTTCTTGATCTTGAGGTTGTCGTCGTAACCAACTGCGTCAATGGCGTGACCGCCGAGAACTCTCTCGCCCCGAGTCGGGTAAGGAATCTTACCGCCATTGGTGTTGGCCTGACTGATAGAACTGTAAACAGTAAAGCCAAACATTGAGGGCAGCCCATTTGCCAAGTAGGTTTTAATCTGAGTTAATAGGTTGCTCCGTGTCGTTCCTGGGGGGTCGAGGCGGTAGTAGGAAATCGCCTGATAGCTTTGGCCAAAAGCGTAGCAGAATGCCGACGGCTCTTTGTCAAAATCAGCGATATTGTAGGGATAGTACTCTTCTGGTGGTACGCCAAACAAGGTGAGGGCGTACATTGTTGAGCGCAAGAAGGCCCCCGTATCTCCCGTCCATTTGAGCAAGTTGCGCGTCACTTTGTAAAGAAAGAGGCGCGAGGCATCTATGTGTTTGCCAAAAGCTCGCCGCTCAAAATACTCCACCAGTCCGACCCCGGCGTGGGCCGTACAAGAACCGATAGTTTGTTGATCCTCCATGGGGGAACACCACGGCCTCAAGTCCACGCTGGCTGGCAGCGCTGCTGGGGCAGATGTCGTTGCTCCCACTTTGGCCAGCATTTGCTTGACAGATGGCTGTCCCAAAGCTTGCAGTTTGGATGGTACGCGTTCAGATTGAAAAGTGACATCACGAATATCGGGATAGTCAGGCAACCATCCCATTGCGGGAATTACAAATGTTTCACTCATTTTTCCTTTCCTCCTAAGTCGTTACTCACTAGCCCTTGGCTATCTGAGAAGCCTTTACTCTCGGACTTGGAGCGTGACAGTAAATCGTTCGACAATTGACGGCTCTCCCTGCCACTCTCGCCAGAGCTTAAGCTTTAGTTGGCCTATCCCAGCCCGTTGCGCTTTAAAGGTCAGGACTCTCTGACCGCCCCCGCCGACTTTCGACTCCCCGGCAGGTACATACTCAGAGGACTGCAGCTCCACTAAATCGCCCCCGCCGCCATCAAGCGCCCACTGAAAGCCGGTAGTGGGATTCTCGTCGAGGGACAGTAGCAGCAGGTCGTTGACCTGCATGGTGATGGATTTGCCGTTGTCAGTGCGAGTAAGGGTTAGCATTGTATCTTGACCGTTCCCTCCTTTCGGGTTCCACTCTGTCGCCCCACAGCCCTGGGAAAAGACCGGGGAAAGCACGAGGATTAGAGTTTTGACATCCTCGCCGCCCTAAAAGTGCGGCGATTCCTAAACCTCACGATTTAAGTTTCTGCTTCCACCACCGTCGCATACCACAGTTAAAAAACCATGTACTGTCTTACACAGAGTCCACAGACTTTCGCCCCATTTC
>NZ_JADBUE010000153.1:0-6582 GCF_020245805.1 Microcystis sp. M179S2
ATGTAGGGACAATTCATGATTTATACTCCGAAAATGTAGGGACAATTCATGATTTATACTCCGAAAATGTAGGGACAATTCATGATTTATACTCCGAAAATGTAGGGACAATTCATGAATTGTCCCTACCAAGGGTTTCAGTTCCAAACGCCATCGACAGAAATTGAAAATTGAATCTTCTATGCAAACTCTAATTAAGTAGATCGTAGGTTATCTCGTTCCCAGGTTCTACCTGGGAACGCTCTCTTCAGGTTCTACCTGAATATTGCTTTAAGGCAGAGCCTTAAATATTGTGTTTCAAGGCAGAGCCTTGAAACAAGGGTATTTTCTCAAAAAAAATCGACCCGCCGCTAGGCGGGAAAAAGAGAAAAAGAGAAAAAGGGAAAAAAGGGAAAAAAGGCAAAAAGGGTTACAGAGTCCTCCCAGCACCGCACGCAACCCGAAAACCGTAGTTGAAGTCGTCGATGCCGGGGATGCCCCAGTTGCGGCAGGCAGAACGACAGACATTAGGGAGGTCGTACCAAGAACCGCCGCGCAGACACTTACGAGACTGAGAACGATTATCATTCTTGATAAACCACGCCGATCCATCCGTCGGCGCTCCGATATAGTTATCATGCCAATCGTCTTCGCACCACTCCCAAACATTGCCAATCATGTCATAGAGTCCCCAAGCATTGGGTTTTTTCTGTCCCACAGGATGAGTTTTATCCTGAGAATTTGCGCTATACCAAGCGTAATCTCCTAGCTGATTAGCATCATCACCGAAATAAAAGCGAGTAGTAGTCCCCGCACGACAAGCATATTCCCATTCCGCTTCTGTGGGGAGACGATAGGTTTTCCCTGTTATCTGACTCAATTTCCGACAAAAGGCTTGAGCATCGTTCCAACTAACATTTTCTACCGGATTTTGGGGATTGTTTTTAAAGTGAGAGGGATTGGTTCCCATTACTGCTTGATATTGTGCCTGAGTCACTGGATATTTACCAATCGCAAAACTGTTGACTTTAACTTGGTGTGGAGGCTTTTCCCAATCCCTAGCATCGGGATCACTGTCAGGAGATCCCATGATAAATTCACCTGCTGGTAAGCTCACCATCTCCAGTGTGACTCGATTGGGTAGTTTTTCGGTAAATAGAGTAGGTGAAGCAATTAGGGGTATTGGTGAAACAGGCTTTTTGACTGCTGCCGGTGCTGGTGGAGGTGACGGGGGAGAAGTCCATCCCACAGGTTGTAAGGCATTTAAAACCTGTTGTGCTGTCCATCTTTGTTTTCTATCTTTTTGCAAACACCCTTCAATAATCTGTTTAAACTCTTTCGGTAAACTGGGGATTTGTAGCTCACAATTCATCACCTTCGCCATTAACTGGTTAATATCATTATTAAACTTATAGGGAAGTTGATTAGTCGTCATTTCGATTAACATAATACCTAATGACCACAAATCCCAAGCTGAGGAAATATCCCCCCTAAAGGCTTCGGGAGGCATATAAATAATTGTACCGCTATTGTGGACTGTTTGAGTGTGGCTTTTGTTATTTAAAGTTCTAATTAAGCCAAAATCTGCTAACTTGTATTGTTGATTAACCTTGAGGATATTACCCGGTTTTAAATCTCGATGGACTTTATTTTGTCCATGAAGATAATTTAAACCTTGGGCGACTTGAGCAGTAATATTTTTAATCTCATCCGCTGACAAACCGCCTTTGGCGATGTGATTTTCTAGGCTACCCTGTGCCAATTCCATCACTAAATAAAGCATTTCTGTATTAAAAAAAGTAAATTCCCCCACCGAATAAGCCTTAATTAAATTAGAATGTTCTAACTTTCTGGCATTTTTTAACTCAATTAATTTATCATCGCTACTTTCGGGGATAACTTTAACAGCAACTTCTTGAACCGATGTATTTCTGACCATTTCACTAGCATGAAATACACCCCCAAAACCACCCGCACCAAGAAACTTATTAAGACGATAAGAGTTTATTCGTTGCCCTTCCAACATCTTCATCATTTGGTCTAGCATAATAATAACTCCTGAATTAACCAATTTTTACGTTGTGTAACTATCCTATTAAGTGAGTGGTTATAATTATTAAATTGAAGATAGATTGTGCCTTTGATCCCCCCTTGATCCCCCCTTGATAAGGGGGGCGCGGCTCCCCCCTTGATAAGGGGGGTATGGAGAATCTGACAATGGTTACTCGGTCTTTTTGTCTCTATATGATAGGGCAAAACCGACTCGATCAAATGCTCGATGTCCGATTCTAACGAACCAAATTTGAGCATCGGTCAATCGGGTTAAAAGTTGATTTGGAAACTGTGAGGATATCTTTGGCTAATTCAAAAGCACCTGTTTTGATATCAATAACTACAATCTTCCCATGATTGTCCTTCTCAACCTGCTGACGCAGCCGAGACTGATAGATTTCCTGTCCACGTCGGACAAATTTTTCTTTGTTATAGCAAGGGTGTTGTAATGTCATTAGTTAGACCCTGTTGCAACGTTTGTCCCTCTATTTTAATCTAGGCTTTCAGCTTTGCTGTCAGTGGGGAATAATAGTCACCCCATTTCCTGAAAAATATTAAGAGATGTAACTATTTATGCCTAAGCTAGAAAGTGATTACTCAACAGGGGTGAGATCAGGATAGTCTAGATCGAGCAGTCCGATAGATGTTTAGTTAAATTCCTACTTCAGATATGTCCGTTTCTAGTCCTCCTCGTTCCCTGCGTATCGGTTCGCGTAAAAGTCAGTTAGCCCTAGTACAAACCTATTGGGTACAGGCAGAATTGAGTAAACACCACCCCCATCGACAGTTTGAGGTGGAGACGATGAGTACCCAAGGCGATAAAATTCTCGATGTGGCCCTAGCGAAAATCGGTGATAAGGGTTTATTTACCAAAGAACTAGAAGTGGGAATGTTGGATAGATCGATCGATCTTGCCGTCCATTCTCTCAAGGATCTGCCCACTAATTTGCCCGAAGGCTTAATCTTGGGTTGCGTCACGGAAAGAGTTAATCCGGCCGATGCTTTGGTGGTAAATAGCCAAAACCAAGACTATCAATTAGACACTTTACCGGAAGGTGCGGTGGTGGGGACTTCTTCCCTGCGGCGATTGGCCCAGTTGCGTTACCATTATCCCCATCTGACTTTTAAAGATGTGCGCGGCAATGTCAACACCCGTCTGGCAAAACTGGACGCGGGAGAATACGACGCGATTATTCTGGCAGTAGCGGGATTGGAAAGGTTAGGATTAGGCGATCGAGTTCATCAGGTTATTCCGGCGGAGATTTCTCTCCATGCGGTGGGACAGGGGGCTTTAGGGATAGAATGCCGCGATGGAGATCCGGAGGTTTTGGAAGTCCTAAAAGTGTTGGAACACGCCCCTAGCCGCGATAGATGCTATGCTGAACGCGCTTTTTTACGCGAGTTGGAGGGGGGTTGTCAAGTTCCCATCGGAGTGAATACGGCGATCGAGGATGGTATCCTAACTTTAACGGGTATGGTGGCTAGTCTCGACGGTAAGCGCCTGATTAAGGACTCGGTTAGCGGTGATCCTAGCCATGGGGAAGTCTTAGGACGAGATTTAGCCCATAAAGTGCGCGAGGCTGGTGCTGGAGAGATTTTAGCCCAGATTTTCGCTGAAGTGGGCCGATAATCAGTTATCAGCGCCCATTAACCCTACACCTCACACCCTGCCGCTGCAGGATTAATTTTTGGGCTTTATCTCACTGTCGAGTCAAGAGGCAAAAATACAAATAAAGCGAGAACTGTCGCCCTTGCAGTTCCCGCTCTATTATTGTTGTATTGTTGGAGTATCTAACCCCCGAATATTGAGTTAAATTAGTACAAATCTTCTTCTTTGTGGGTGACGATCACACAGTCAGAAGTAGGATAGGCCACACAGGTGAGGACATAATGCGCTTCAATTTGATCGTCATCTAAGAAGGATTGCTCGGATTGATCAACGCTACCGGATTCGATTTTACCAGCGCAAGCAGAACAAGCACCAGCACGGCAAGAAGAAGGTAAATCTAATCCTTTTTCTTCCGCTACCTCGAGAATATATTCATTATCGGGAACATCAATTGTATAATCGCCATCGGGTGTTTTCAGGGTGACTTTATAAGTGGTTGTCTTTATTTTCTTTGCCATAGGTTGTTCCTCAGTCTCAAAATCCCTTCTCTCCCCGTTTAGACTGAACGGGTCGAATGAGTTTCCTTTTTGATACTACGGGAAAATTTACCCGGCTCAACTTACCATTAGTAATGACAGCCTTAAATAAACTTAAAATAATATTTACTTATCTCTTGAGTAAATAACTCCCGATAGTTGTGGTTGAATCGTCAAATAATTTCATCAATCTTTAGGTAATAAGTGGTCGGACAACATTAAAGTTTTTTAGCCATCAGCTGGAAAAGCTAAAAGTCAAGAGTTGGGAGTGGGCGAGATGCAGAAGAAAAAAGCTTAATCCTGCAAAAAAGCGAGAGGATAACTCATATTCTCAGCAAAACCCAAGATACCTTGATCCCGATGCTCATAGAGTAAATTTCCTTGACTATCAAATAAAAAAGTCCCTCCCCGTTGGGTGAGATAACTACTATCGGGGATATATGTTGACCAATTGCCCAAAACTTGACCCATATTACGCAGTCTCAGGGTGGCTAATTCAAAAGGTCGCTGAAAACCTTGACCCCCAGCAAGATTGAATAGGGAACCCCGGAAAGGTGGTAAAGGCCGCGCTTGCATTGTTTCCTCCTCGGCAATTAATTGGGGGGCTTTGCGATCGCCAAGATAACCCCGCAGCACTTCGGCCAGAGTCCCCGGACTACCCACACCCGCACACATAAAAATTAGATTTAACCAAGCATTTTGCCCGGGAGAAAACCCAGGTAATTTTAACGATAAACCGCGATAAAGTCCTAATAAATTGTGTAATTCAGCTTTGGGGTCAACAAAAAGCCAATCTTGCCGAAATTTCGTATATTCAGCGAATTTTAACCCTGAATTGCGATCGCCGATACCGATGGCACGAATGGTTATCCCGGCATTTTGCCAAAGGGCTGCCTCTTTTTCTAACCACCAAGCGTATTCGAGACTATCAAAATCTCCCAATTGCGGCCAAACAAGAATTAAAAGACGTTTATAATCGGCACAATCGCTTAAAATTGGCACTATTTGCCCATCGCTGACCCTTTGGCGTTGAATTGTTGAAAATATTTCATAGCTGCTGCTCATAGGTAAATTTCTCCTAATAAAACCGCTGCTTTTGCCCCCGTGACTTGCGGTAAATTACCCGGGAAATTGTGCCAGCGCCAATAGGCCAAAAGGGCAAAAGCGATCGCTTCTTTAAAATCGCTATTTAATCCTACCTCATCGGTGGTCAAAAGCTTGACATTTGACCCCAAATGTGCTAGGAGTCGTTGGCGCAGGTAGGCATTACGAGCGCCACCACCGCAGAGCAGCACTTCCGCGGGCATTTCTGGCAAAAAGGTTTGATAGCTGTGGGCGATCGAAATGGCGGTTAAATCGGTTAAACTAGCCAACCAGTCGGCATCACTGAGGCAATAAGCTTGGGCATCCTCGCGCAATTGGGCTAGATAGGCGGGGCTAAATAACTCTCTGCCGGTGGATTTAGGGGGATATTGTTGAAAATAAGGCTCCTGTAGCCATTTATGAACTAATTCGGAGCAGGGTTGACCCTGGGCCGACCATTGACCGTTATGGTCGTAGGTTTGTTGGCCTTGGCTCAAAAATTGTACGGCCAAATCGATGAGGACGTTGCCGGGGCCAGTATCCCAACCGAAAATTTTTTGCTGCCAATTTTCCCTTTGTCGGGGGGGTAGATAGGTTAAATTGCCAATACCGCCGATATTTTGAACACAGCGGGCTTTGGTGGGGTGAGAAAGCAGATAAGCGTCAATTTTCGGCACTAGGGGCGCACCGTGACCAGCTTGGGCGATATCGGCAGCGCGAAAATTACTAATGGTGGGAATACGGGTGATTTTTGCGATCGCTGCTCCCCGTCCTAATTGTACCGTGTAACCGAGGCGATCGTTTGCGGGGGGTCGATGAAAAACGGTTTGACCGTGACTGCCGATTAATTGGGCTTTTGGGGCTTCTTTTTGGATATTTAAAGCGGCTTGGGCGAATTCTGCGGCGATGTTATCATCTAAGCTGGCTAAAGCTTCAAGGTCGAGCTTTTCTCCCCCACAGACTTGTAAAATTGTCTCGCGTAATCGGGGGGAATAGGGATAGGTTTCTCCAGCTAATAACTGCACCTGTGGAGATTCCACTGTACCGCTAATCTCCACTAAAGCGGTATCGATACCATCCACCGATGTGCCACTGATTAAACCGATAACTAACAAGTTTTTTCCCTCAACTGTCGATTGTTGATTATTTTATCTTGAATGTCGGGGTGAAGACCGTTCGGACCTCGGCGTGAGCTTTTGTCGAACGCTGAGATCACGGCCGAAGCCCTCGCTTGAGCGCGATGGGATGAAACCCCGACCAGTATAAAACAGCACTTCGACAAGCTCAGTGACACGAAGCACGACATTTCGACACATTTCGACA
>NZ_JADBUE010000154.1:0-12208 GCF_020245805.1 Microcystis sp. M179S2
TGTCAGTCTGTAGAGCGACCATAAGACCAGAACAGAGTAAATCTGTTAAGGCAGGTGCGGAACCCCGCAAGGGAAAGAAGCAGAAACCTAAATCGTGAGGTTTGGGAATCACCGTCCGTTTACGGCGGTGAGGATGTCAAAATCAAACTCAGGTTAAGCCTAGATAAAATCGCTGACTTTTCGGGTTTTTCTTCCAGAAAATTTTATCTGGCTGCCATCACCCATCCTTGACTCGGGCAATATTACAAAACTTTATCAAAAAAAAGTCAAAATAGAGCCTCTAGGGTTATAAAATACAAGAATGCCCCTTGTGAAATTGATCCAAGAAGCTACCTCTGATGCAAGTTAAGGCCTCTATAGTGGATTTAGAGCTAGTTCTCGTCCTTTTCACCAGTGGAATGTCAACATCGCACCACGAATCTCTAGAACGGAATTTTTGCGTATTCTAGATAACCGTGATTACTAGAGGATTTCTTAAGTATGTCAGAGGTTCCTGCCGTTACAGATGCCACCTTTATAGAAGAAGTGTTAGATAGTGCCGACCCTGTCCTAGTGGATTTCTGGGCTCCTTGGTGCGGCCCCTGTCGAATGGTGGCTCCCGTTGTCGAAGAAATTGCCGAACAGTTCAAAGGGAAAGTCAAGGTGGTGAAACTCAACACCGACGAAAACCCCAATATCGCTAGTCAGTACGGGATTCGCAGTATTCCTACTCTGATGATCTTCAAAGGAGGTCAAAAAGTTGATATGGTGGTCGGGGCTGTACCGAAAACCACTTTAGCTAATACCCTAAATAAACATTTGGGGGTTGACTAGGTTTTCTGGTAACGCATACCGGGTAACTGAGTCACTAAACCCATTAATTCTAATTCCAATAAGATCCCCGCCACTTCTGAGGTGGGGATTTGCATTTTTTGAACAATAATGTCAAACAACAGGGCATCTCTGTCAAATAACTGATACACTTGTGCTAGTCTAGGTTCTAGATTGACTGGAGGAGCAGCATTAACGACCGGGGATGTCTCTAGAGGGAGTGAAGGGGAGAGATTAACCGGTGCGGATTGGTTCGCGGTGGGAATTGCCCCCAACATTTCTAATAATTTCTCCTCAGAAACGATAATTTCTGCCCCCTGATGAATCAGTTGTAAACAACCCCTAGCGGCAGCAATATCGGGAGAATTGGGTAAAGCATAGATATCGCCGCCAAATTCGTTAGCATAACTGGCCGTGATCAGGGAGCCTGACCTTTCGGGGGCCTCGATAACAATAGTCGCGCGACTTAAACCGGCGATAATGCGATTACGACTGGGAAAATGGGCTTTATTCGGTTGAGTTGCGGCGGGATGTTCACTAATGACTAAACCCTGCTTTTGGATGTCCGCCTGTAGCTGCCGATGACGACTAGGATAAACCACATCGACCCCCGTTCCCAAGACGGCAATCGTTCTTCCCCCCGCTTTTAAACAGCTTTGGTGTGCCTCGCCATCAATTCCTTCGGCCATACCAGAAACAATAGTAAATCCCTGTTGGGCCAAAAGGGTACTTAAGCGCCGCGCCCAGCGCCGGCCGTGATCCGTGGGGTTACGAGTACCCACAATGGCGACGGTGGGGATATTTCCCTGATTTTCCTCTAAATTGACCTTTCCTTGATAGTAAAGTAAGGGGGGAGGACTGGGAATTTCCCAGAGAAAGCGGGGATATTCTGGGTCGCTAGGAGTCCAAAAAAGGGGGTTTTTCTGGATATGTTCGGCGAAAAGAGCTTCTGGGTCAATTTGCGATCGCCCTTCCCGTACCGCTACCATTAACTTTTTGCCAAATCCCGCCCCTTCTGCGATCGCAGAATCGGAGGCATTCCAGGCCACAGCGACACTGCCAAAATGCTGATAGAGTCGCTTCAGGGAAATTGGCCCAACTCCAGCAATACTTGACCATGCTAACCAATAAACGCGCTCGTCTGTCAATTTGAAAGGCTCCTCAGACAAAGTAATATTTTCAGTCGGTTAAAACTGACTGCGGCCAGATGACCCTAATTTATTTTAATCTTGCCGGAATACTTTCCATTAGTTGTTGAGGTATTGTTGAGCCTCGTCCATGTCTTTCACTTTTTTAACAGGTGAATAAGTTGTTCTTGATCTTCTGGGGGAAGTTGTTCGGTTGCCTCTAGTATTTCTGTAAAAGTGGCTTGAGTCATGGTTTTAGTTGGTTATAGCGGTCTTTGGAGCCAATTGTAGCAGTAACGGTAGAATATTTTAGTATAGCTTAACGGATATAACAGACAAATTTATTGTAATTTAAAGCTAAAAACTGCGTTAAATAATGCCCCCGAAGAAATCAGTGATCGTATTTTTTTTAAGAACGTAGAATATCGGACAAAATATCTACAATTAAGGTTTGGTTTTTTAATGATAATGAGCCTAGTTCACGCTGAATCAGTGAAGAGCGAAGTGTTACTAAATGATCAAGTCTGATGGCTGACGATTGGCGAAGACCACTGATCATAAAATCTGGATTTTCTGGTCTCAGAATAATATCTGTATGAAGGGGATTTTCTGGAATACGACTGGTAATTAGGGCAAAGATAATGTGTTGATAGCCTCCAATTTGATTGGTTAGGCAATAAGCAGGACGAACCTTACTGGAAGATAAATCGTCGAAGGGAAATTGAATTAATACAATTTTACCCTTCATTAGTTACAGGTTGTCCATCGTTAAGGGTATAAATATCTTCTTCGGTATCTTGCAGAAAAGCAAAGCTAGGGTTATGGGAAACGGCATCTAGCCAGTTTTTTTCGTTCAGTTCATCCTCCGACATCAAAAGAATGACGCGCACAAACCGATCTTTTTCTTGGGGAATAGGATGATCAAGTTGAATTTGCCCTTGGGTATTGAGGATACCAGTGGTTTCAATCGCACGCATAGCAAAACCTAAAAGAAGTGATTCGATCCTAACATTAAAGTAACCATAAAAAGCGGTGATGGCTAACTACAGCGATCTCCATTCTCAGGCTCCCCCTATGGCTCTCCTCGACTTTGTGTGATAATCATTGCTTATCATTCCTTGTAGTCTTGCCAGACAAGGGTTTAAAGACTATATTTCCAGAAAATTATCGGCTGCATCTCCTATTTGTGACTTTCCCTCATCTATAGGTGAGCAGCAGAAGTTATTCAAAGAGGGCGAATGCAATTGGCCCCTACAATAATATTATTGCGCCAATGGTGGCTCCCAACTGATAACAGTTAACTGTTAACTGATTGGGGGAGATCGCACACAACACGAAAACCGATATCGTGGTTGCAAATTTCGGCAACGCTTCTGCCTCGATATGCTGAACTACAGACCAAAGGGTCGCGGCACCACGAACCGCCACGCCGTATTATTGATGACGCATTAGTTATATTGTTATCTCTCCATGCAAGACTGCCATTTTCTCTAATATTGTCTGGTTTGTCAGCATAACTTTCATGATGTTGATCAGCACACCATTCCCAAACATTGCCGTGCATATCATAAATTCCCCAGGGATTAGGCCGCTTTTCCCCAACAGGATGGGTTGTATTATTTGAATTACCATCAAACCAGGCATAATCTCCTAATTGATTTTCATCATCGCCAAAACTAAATCGGGTTTCAGTACCAGCGCGACAGGCATATTCCCATTCTGTTTCTGTAGGCAAACGGTAGTTTTTTCCCGTTAACTTGCTCAGTTGTTTACAAAAGACTTCAGCCTCATTCTGAGTAACAGATTTTACTGGTTTCTGGGGATTTCCTGAAAACCTTGAACTAGCTTTTCCCATCACCGCTTGATACTGTGCTTGGGTGACGGGATATTTGCCTATCTGAAATGCTGGCACAATTACTTGATGTATCGGTTTTTCATCTTCATACTCATTAGAACCCATGTTAAATTTACCAGCGGGTATATCCACCATTTCTAGGTTAAAGTTTGGTAAAATTACAGTTTCAGTTTGCCGAATTACCCTGGGCGATACTTGTAATAATTTATCAACCTTTACCTCTGCCAAGCTAAATTTAGAGTTAGCTGCCGATTTTTCATGACCGTAAGCCATTAAAGCTTTAAGCTTAGTATGACTAGCCCAATAGCGAATCGACTCTTCATATTCTTGGGTTTTTTCTTCATCTAGTGCAAATTCTTCTAATTTTGCTAAAATTTTCTTATCATTTTCTAAATCTGACAATAACAATGGCCATTTTAAACTAATCGCAGTAAATTTACCTAACTGTTCAAAAGTTAGAGAAGGAACTAACAAATTATCATTCTCATCTCGCTCCTCAAAAAATAAACCAGTTTCATTAGCGATATAAACCTTGAGACGAAAGACATTGATAAAGTGTTTAATCCGTCGCGGATTGTAATCCAATGCGGGAGCTACCATCATAATGACATTCCGCACTGTTTGGGAATCTCTATTATCAGATTTGTTGACTTGAATCGCTTCTAATCGCTTAATTACAGATGCTCGTGCTTTCTCTTTTTCGGTTTGTTCAGATTCTATCGAAGGATTATCTAGAGACAAGTTTTTTAAATCACTTGTCTGATTACTTGTTGCAGAAGTGAGATGCTTTTGCGAATTATTTCTCCAGGGTAAAGCTAACTTAAACTTACCCCAGAATGACTGAAAAAATGTAAAACGAGGTTTAGCTGGCTGTAAATTGGGAGGAGTTGAAGTAGCAAGCTGAATCAAAAAACGCTCAAAATCTGACCGGGATGGTTGGGGAACTAAAAAGGGAAGCTGGACAAACTTTTCAATAAAGGTATAACCATAAGCTAACCCTTTATTAGCACTACGTCTCGCTAAAATATCAGGATCAATTTCTGTGGTTTCTGACGGTAAATACTTGAGAATGTTTTCGTATTTTACCGCTAAACTAGCGGCTACTTTTTCTCTGTCCATTCCTAAAATAAACACCACTGAAGGATCATCAGCAATCATCAAGTTAATCGCTTGCATCAAGTCCGCTGATTTTGGATGTTCACAACGATCTAAATCGTCAATAAATACATATACTCGATCATTGCCAACATAGGCATCAACAATTTTAGCAAAATCTTCATGAAATTCTTCTACAAATGCCGATTGTTTTTTATAATCTGGGGCTTCTATATATTTAATTAGGTTGTTTTTAGGGTTTTGAAGTAACCTTTGAAAATTTCTCGATAAACTCTTAATACCAGCGAAAATTCCTGCTCCTGATAAGGTGACACCTCCAGCGGTAAATAATAATTTAAAAACTGAATTAATTTTGCTCCAAAAAACATCTTGAGAGGTTGTTGTTCCGATTAATTCGTTAATTCCTTCAACTCCATAAACGATTAAAATAAAAGGAATGGCAATTGATGCACAAATCACAAAAATTATTACTGGTAAAGCTTTAATTAATTCAAACAAGCCTTTTTCTAGGTTAAAACGCAATAATTGTAATTTAAAATATCCTAGGATAATTCGAGGTAAATCTCGCCAATTTTTGGGCGTAGAAATCTGCTTAATAAAAGACAGCGCAAAAGCCGCCCATACCGACTCCGCCTTATCGTGTCGCCAAGCATTAAACCAAACCGTCCGACCTCCTTTTTTTCGTAAATATTCCTCCAACATTTTCATAAAAGAAGACTTGCCACTACCCCACTCTCCCTCAACCGATAAAGTTAGGGGTGGTTGTGTCTGCTCATGCAACAAAAATTCAGCGATCGCTATTACATAAGGCTCAAATCCGAGGGCATCATTATTAGTAGCTTGATCGCTGACGCTAGTATTGCGGATAGATTCAGGAGAATCGGACATGGTAGTTATTTTTAGGTGACAGAGAATGGAGAAGAAAATAGATTACCTTATCAATCCGAGAAACGCTGTATATAACCCCCTATGCAACAAAAAAAGCAACGAAGAAAAGACATTTTTATAACATTATCTAAACCCTATAGGTTCTGTCAGGTAGGGGATAGAAGATTTAACTTAGTGTCTATAGAGTTATTGGGGTTTAGTTTTACTAGGAATCAGAATTAATGACCAGTAAGTAGCAGCCTCTGGATCGACTTCTGTAATCGGAATAATTTGCTGATTGGGTAAGGTTGCTCGTTCGATGTAGAGGGCGCGTTCTAATAATCCTAATTCATCGAGAATATTGCGAACTTTAGCGAAATGTCTGCCTAATTTAATAATCGCCGCTGCATCAATAAATACTAGGCGATCCCGCAATATTTCCGCCTCTAAAGTAGCGGGCATAATACTAAATACGTCATTTCGATAAGTAATAGGTACACCCAGCATTGCTGCACTTGCCATCACTGAAGAAATACCCGGCACGACTTCAATTGAAAAGCGATCGCACAAGCGATTAAAGATATACATAAACGTGCCATACAACATCGGATCGCCCACACATAGCACCGCCACATCTCGACCTAAGTTTAACTGTTCGGCGATATTTTCGGCGGCAATATCATAATGAGGTTGAGAACTGCGCTCGACACTAAAAGGTAAAGGCATGGGAATTTCTATCTGCTCGGGACGGATAAAATCCGACACAATTGCCCGTGCCAAAACTTTGCCACTTTCTAAGGTAGGATAAGCAATTACCGGAACAGTTGTGAGAATCCGGTGTGCTTTTAGCGTCAACAATTCGGGATCGCCGGGCCCGATTCCTAATCCATAAAGTTTGCCTAATTTATTCATAATTCGTTCTCTTTTGCTAAAGCATTGACTGCTGCTGCTGCGATTGCGCTGCCTCCCCTACGTCCGTGCAGGGTAATAAATGGCACACCACGACTATTAGTTGCTAATTCTATTTTCGACTCTGCCGCTCCCACAAATCCCACGGGAAAGCCTAAAATCAAAGCCGGTTTATCTACATTTTGATCGAGCAATTCTAGTAGGCGAAAAAGTGCGGTTGGTGCATTACCAATGGCTACCACTGCTCCAGCTAAATGAGGTCGCCAAAGTTCTAAAGCGGCAGCGGAGCGGGTATTATTAATTTGCCGTGCCAACTCGGTCACTTCTGGATAATTGAGGGTACAAATAATCGGATTATCTTTAGGTAAACGCGCTTTGGTAATGCCATTAGCGACCATTTGAGAATCACAGAGAATGGCTGCACCCCCAGCGAGGGCATTTCGTCCGATTTTAACTGCGTCCGGTGATGCTTCTAAATCTTTTGTTATGTCTGTCATCCCACAGGAATGAATTAGACGAACCGCCACAGGAGCTAAATCATCGGGGAGATTTTCCCAGTTAGTTTCAGCCCGAATAATAGCAAAAGATTTGCGGTAAATTTCCTCACCATTCTTAATGTATTCCATTCTATTTATCTAAAATTTTCGAGTTTTGGGAGCTTAAAATTTGGGCTATGAGGGGGGGAATCTTGGCAAATTCTCCCTCAAATATGGGTGTTTCTAAGAACTTTTGACTATCACCCACATAGACTTGATAAGCTTCTAGTATTTGGCCATTTTCCTCGATGGTGGTTCCTAAAAGGGTAATTTCGGCTGGACCCGGTTGAGCGCAGGATTTAGCACAACCCGTCAAATGAATATTAACAGGAGAATTGCAGGTTAAGCGTTCTTTCAAATAATCTGCCAAGAGAGAAGCATGAACTTGAGTTGCAGTGGCCGCTGCCGCACAACCCGGTTTACCGCTACAGGCAACTATCCCCGCATCCCATCCAAGAGAAGCGGATAATCCTAAGAATGCCAGTTTTGGCAACAATTCTGACACTTTTTCATCGGGAATATCGGGTAATATAACAGTCTGCCAAGGGGTTAATCGTAACTGACCACTGCCAAAAGTTTCTGATAGTGTCGCTAATCCCCATAGTTGATTAGCCGTCAATTGTCCTAATCTTAATGATAGACCAATATAAGATAATCCGGGTTGCTTTTGAGGATGAATTCCCAGATGAAAATAGGGTTGAGTAGAATGGGCAGCCTGCCGGTATTCTTGCCCTTTTATTATGCCGGTAGAAGTCCGATGTAATTGGGAGTTAACTTGTTCGAGATATTTGGCCAATCCCCAATCTTTGAGCAGGTGTTTCATCCGAGGTTTTTTACCCTTGATATTGGGGGTTTGTTGAACATAATCGACATAAACCTTTACTAGAGCTTTGACCACAGCTAAACAGTTTTCTGGCTCAATTAATAAGTCCGTGTCATAGAATTGTTTATCTCCTCCGAGGGCTAATCGAAAGCAAACAAGAGAAGTTAAATTTGTCGGATTATTGACGGTAATTGCCGATAGCTGAATCTCGTTATAGCGGTGTTGCCAGGCCATAGTTGAACCAGTGCCAATTCCCACTGCACCACCGCCATCGATCCCGATACTAAATTTAGGACTTAGTTGGGCAATTGATGGATAATTTTGGATAAAATTATCTAATTCTTGGACTAATGGACGAGTATCGATCGATTCTTGGCAGTCAATTCCAGCCGTGGGACTGGACATGATGTTACGCAGATGATCGATACTGGGATTATGGGCAGCTAACCCTAATTTTTGCAGGGTTTGAAATTCTTCTAAACTGGGGGATTTTTGCAGTCCGCGAATTTGCAGATTTGCCCGATTGGTAACTTGTATTGTCGTCTGCCATTGTTCGAGCCAAGTGGCGATCGCTTTTCCCTGTGGAGAATTGAGCCATCCACCGGGGGTGCGGAGACGAATTAAAAACCCATCCTGGGCAGCAGTTCCATAAAATAAACCGGGACAAGCATTTGCTTCAACTAACCAATTCACCGTTGTTTGTTCTCCATGCGACGCAGAGAAGTAGTTAGAAAATTATTTGTCTATCTACCGATTAAAAACTTGTAATTGGCATTCTGACTCGCAAGGAAAAAGGGAAGATGTACTCTTTTTACTTTTTACTTGATTACAGCTGCGGCACAGTACCAGAATTGCACTGGACTTTCCCAAAGACAAGCTTAAATATTATACCACGTTTTCGGTTGAAACTCAGCATCGTTAAGAATCGCTACATTTTCCCCCCTTTGTGCCAAGACAAATAAACCTTGACGATAAGCATATTTATCCGCTCCTTCTTCGATTTCAATGCCTGCTACTGCCCCATATAATTGTTTGTGGTTATATTCTGGGAAAAATTGCCTAAATTCGGTTAGATTCTTGATTAATTCTTTGACATCATCTACACTTAAACTACTTTTGACTTCCACTACTAGCACATGATTTTCATTAGTTACTAACACATCAATTTCTAGGGTTTTACCGTCGAGACGTTTTCTGACTCTTTGACTAACTTGATGTACGGGAATCTGACGATTTAAAAATAAAGTCTCACAAGCTGGGGCTACCATATTTTCGACAAAACGTCCCCATTTACCCCCAAGATTACCAATTTCTTGACTGAGTCTGGTAATTTGGCGATCAGTTGCTTGAAAGCGTCGCTCGGTTTCTTTTTGAGCTTCTACTAATTCGGCTAATAATCTCCAAACGTCATCGGCGGTGGTGGTCATAATTTTTCCTCTAAATTAACTTGACACTAACCCGATTATATCTTGTTTGAAGGATAGAGCCTGATGGCAGATAATGAAATAGTAGCGATTTTTTTTAATATGGCGGATCGCAATTGTAAGTCGAAATGGCTATCGATCATAGGAATTGGTGAAGATGGCTTAGAAGGGTTAAGTTCGGTGGGGCGAAGTCTGCTTTCTTTAGCATCAGTTATTGTCGGTGGTGAACGACATCTGGCAATGTTACCCCCAGAGGATCAACGGCAAAAACTGCTCTGGACTTCTCCCATCCAAGACTCTGTTAACGAGATTATCCGCCTTCGTGGTCAATCCGTCTGTGTTTTGGCCAGTGGTGATCCCATGTGCTACGGGATTGGTGTCACCCTCACCCGTCAGATTCCCCCGGAGGAAATGACGATTATTCCCTCTCCTTCTAGCTTTAGTCTTGCCTGTAGTCGTTTGGGTTGGTCCCTGAGTGAAGTGGAAACTTTGAGTTTGTGCGGTCGGCCTCCGGCTTGGTTGAATGGGGTGCTTTATCCCGGCGCTAAACTGCTGGTACTGAGCGCCGATGCCCAGACTCCGGCGATCGCTGCTCGGCTGCTCCGGGAGGGAGGTTTTGGCGAAAGTTCCATCACGGTTTTAGAACATCTAGGGGGAACCCGAGAACGCCACATTCAAGGCATCGCCAACGATTGGCAATTTACAGATCTGGCGGATTTAAATGTCATCGCCATTAGCTGCATCTTCTCCCATCCCCCCACCCTGGCGCCGCGCCTTCCCGGACTGCCGGATTCTGCTTACCATCATGACGGCCAGTTGACAAAAAGAGAAGTTCGTGCTATCACTCTGAGTAGATTGGCTCCCCTACCCGGACAATTGCTCTGGGATGTGGGGGCAGGTTGTGGTTCCATTGCCATTGAGTGGCTGCGTAGCGATCGCCGTTGCCAGGCTATTGCGATCGAACATCATCCCACCAGATTACAATACATTGCCGATAATGCCGCCGCCCTGGGAACGCCCCACCTGCAAATCGTCGCCGGAATCGCACCGAGCGCCCTGGAAGATTTACCGCAACCGGACGCTATTTTTATTGGTGGCGGTATCACCACACCCCAGCTATTGGAAACCTGTTGGTTAGCCCTGCGCTCCGGGGGTCGTCTTGTTGCTAACACTGTTACAATTGAAAGCGAATTAGTCCTCTTGCAATGGCATAGTAAATTAGGGGGGGAACTGCTGCGAATTGGCATTGAAAAAGCCGAACCGGTCGGCAAGTTTTTAGGTTGGAAAGCAATGGCCCCCGTAACCCAGTGGACTGTTCTGAAACCGAGATTGTAAATCCTTGATTTTCTCCTCGATCTCTCTTGTAAAAGTTGTAGATAGAACTTTTTGCTCTAATTCCTCTTCTTCTGGGCTTTGTCGATAGACTAAACCGCCACTCATCTTCTTGTCCTAATTCCAGTTGATAGTCTTATTATAATTATAGTTACCAAAATTAGACAAAAATTTTCTAGGAACCAACGAAATTTTCAATCGTTATCATCAAAAAAATTCAATCTTTATTGTCCAATGCACAAGTTATACTAAATCCGTTGAGTATATGCTACATATCAAGACAGGCAAAAGGCAATAGGCAATAGGCAATAGGCAATAGGCAAAAGGGAGAATAAATAATCATTCTTTAATAACCGGATTTAGTATTATCTTATTTGTCAATATTTTTGTCATAATTGCTACATAATACAAATGCTCGCTATAATAGAATTAAGTTGTTGACATTTTCTAGTTTTCACTTTTTACTTAGTCTCATGGTTTCGCAACTAGATAAAACTAACGTCACTGAAATTATCTACCCCGATAGCGATGGTCAACCCATGGCGGATAATACCCTGCAATTTCGTTGGATTACGACAATTAAAACTAATTTAGACTGGCTATTTCGCCAGCAGTCTGATGTCTTTGTTGCGGGTGATTTACTCTGGTATCCTGTGGAAAATGATAATAAACTGCGTCAAGCACCGGATATCATGGTGGTTTTTGGGAGACCAAAAGGGGAAAGGGGTTCCTATCGACAATGGCTCGAAAATAATATTAGTCCCCAGGTGGTTTTTGAAATCATCTCTCCGGGTAACACCCTCACGGAAATGGCCAAAAAACAGCTATTTTATCAGCGTTATGGGGTCGAGGAATATTATCTTTATGATCCCCATAAAAACGATGCCAGTGGTTGGATAAGAGGCGAAAATCAGCTAGAAATTCTAGAAACTCTCGATAATTGGGTTAGTCCCCGTTTAGGCATTCGTTTTCAGTTAGGAGAACCGGAAATGTTGCTTTTTTATCCCGATGGACAAGCTTTCACTAGCTATAATCAGGAAAAACAACGAGCGGAACGATTAGCCAATAAACTGCGGGAATTAGGCCTTAATCCTGACGAAATCTAAGTTTATCTCTTAATCGCAGTTTAAAGTTAATATTTATTAAGAGAAAAATAAAAAATAGCCATAGTGGGCTATAGGTATTTTCAGTATGATAAATCCATACTAAGTCCTTTGAGTGCGGATTTATACTAAATCCGGTTATTAAAAACTGATTATTTATTTCCCCCAACCCTACCCCGATGTCGGGGGGGTTGGGGGGTTGCCTTTTGCATGAGCAGAAAACGGGTTTCTCCGAGAAACCCGTTTTCTGTGCGTTACTCAACGGATTTAGTATTAGTATAATATTGTCAACATACCAAGACAAAA
>NZ_JADBUE010000155.1:0-9091 GCF_020245805.1 Microcystis sp. M179S2
ATTAGTTCGCTCTAGATCGAAAACAGTTGACAAAAATCGCAGCAACACCTGTCTCTATAAGGGTTTCATTCCTTATAACCCCGTCCATTGCATAAGACAAACCGAAGAACCATATTTGTCTATTAATTGCCCTTCTACAGCCAATTGAGTCAAGTAGAAAAAGAGGAAGGGAAAAAGGGAAGTATTGGAAATGCTGATTTAGTGGGGGAAATTTGGCACGATTTTATATTAGTTAATATTTGCCTTTAGGCTTGCTATATAAGCTTTTCAGACTACCAATATCTCGGATTTTGTCCATAATTAATTTTTCAAGGATAAAAAAACCTAGAAATCAGATTTTAGAATGGTAAACAAGTTGAATATCGATTTTATTTCTCTTGAATTCCCACTCTTGACCTCTCAGCCTTCTGATCTTCCAGAAATTTTCCTTGTTGCCGGAGAACTATGATACAATGGCATCAAAAAATAGAGGAAAAATTTTTTTATCATGGACAAGGTGTCAACACCAAGCCTATCAATTGTTATTCCGACCCGAGAAGGATTCGCTGACCACTGGTTTAATGCGCTGACCGAGGTCAAGGGAGAAGTAGAATTTATCTTGGTTCATCCACCAGGAGCACCTAAGTATCCCACGTCCGACCCCAGGGTACAGCAAATAGTCAGTCCCTTACGCGGAGAAATTATTCAACGTGCCACAGGTTTGATGAATGCTACCGCTCCCTATATATTGACAATTAATTGTGATGAGTATATCAATCCCGACATTTCAGAAATTAGCAGTCAATACTTTTCCCGATTTCCTGATAGTTGGGTCATGAGACTTAGCCGGAAAGATGTTGAATTTGGTAAAAAAGAAATTCTAGAAGCTCCTTGGCTCTCACCAAAACCCATCGAAAAACTAGAAGTTTGTGGTAGGTCTCAAGGTAACTCTAAGCTATACGAACAAGGCAACTACCTATTGGAAATTCCCATTACTCCTATCGATAATAAATTTGATGTAATGTGTATTTTTAGAGGAAGAAGAGATCATCGAGGTCCTCATACAGAGAATTTTGACAAGAAGGTTTGGAAAACTTCCATAGTACAGGAAACCCTGAAGGATCTGGTGGGGTTAATGCCTTTTATTGGTCCGCTTAAGTATATTCCCTTTTGGTGTCTTGATCGAGTTTTAGGACTAGCTATACAAGCGAAGTTTTTTGAGCAAGGAAAAGGCAAAATTATTGGTCATCTCTTACCGCTGCCAGAACAAATTCGTATTGAAAATAATCCACCTGAATATATACGATTTAATCGTTATGGGGTACTTTCTGAACTTTACTTGATCAGACGTTTTCCCCAATACGGATATATGTGGAATCTAGTTATTCCCGACATCTTAAATGTGCCGCGACTCTTTATTCGTTCTCGCTTGGGTAAAGAAGTATAAAATATCAGTCTATCTGTAATCTGTCAAGGAAGTAAGTATTAAGACTTGCTTCCTATTTTTTAGCTGTTAACTTTAATTTAGCTTTTTAAATATTTGCCTAATTTTAATTTTCACACCGTTGTAAAATTCTTCAAAAAATAGATTCCAAAAGTAGCCATACTGGGGAAATTGTTTGACTAACAACATCTCGACTAATACTAACAATCGCACTGTTTTTAAGGAATAAGGCCTAACAATATATCTGATTTGACCAGGTTCGGGCATCCAATGACCAATACAAGCACCTGTTTGAAAAAATTTAGCTTGAATATATAGTCCGATTGCCCTATCTAATCCCCACAGAGGCAACCAAGTTAAAAGTTCCGCCATTCTTGTGCCTTGAAACATTTCTGTGAGAGCTTCTTTAACTGCTGGACTTTTCCAAATTGTATTATTAAAAGGTTCCACATGACTTCCATGAATGTCTTTTCTCTTAGCGTAGGGCCAGAGAGCAACTTTTATATCAAAATGATTTTCTAGAGGGGCAATGGGAACTTCTACCAAATCCTGATAGGAATCCTCTCTTTTTCTTGCAATCCTAAGTTGCTCAAGAGAGGGCAATGGCTGCCAAGGTCTTTTAATTTTTTCTTCGTCTAAGTAGTCTATTTTTTCTTTAAACAAACGCAGTATCCAACTCTGAGGAAATTTCTCAAAGTATTCAAGAGTTAGAGATACAACATCCGGATGCACGAAGTCATCATCATCTAAAGCCAGTATATACTGACCGGTGGCGTTCATTAAACCCAAGGCTCTTTGAGGTGTTTCTCCTTTGTAGAGACTGTAGAAAATTTTTACTCGTGGGTCAGCTATGAAGGCCGCAGTTGTGCCGGGAGGATAAACTAAGATAAATTCTACATTTCCCTGCACGGATAAAAGTTGTTGTAACCAATATTCGGAAAAATTTCCGATGGTCGGGCTAACAATAGATAATATCGGTTGATTGAAACTAGCAAGCATCTCTGGTGAATTTATTTAGAAATAATTTGACGATACAAACATAAATTTGCTGAACTTAGGTGACTACCAAGACTCTCTCAAAAGGATACTTTTGAGATGAGAGAGGGTAATTCAATCTGACTTTTTTCGTAATCTTGGGGGATGCCTATGTCAATAAAATATTCGTCAGAAATAAAGCCATACATGGGAATTTTCTCGGTATAAACTTTGAGAAAGTCGTCCTCAAAAGAAAATTTTGATGGCAGATCAAAGCTGGATAATATGTTTTTCCATACACAATATATGCCGCCATTAATATAGCCTTGATGTTGATATTTTTTGGATTCAAACCCGATAATTTTTTGGTCATCGTCTAGCATAACATTATTATAACGATCAAAGTCAGTTAGGGGCTTCAGAGCAACAGTTATCAGGGATTTCTTTTGATTATGTAAATCAATTAAGGCGGATAAATTGACATTAAACAAGGTATCTCCGTTAACAATTAATGCTTGTTCGGTTTGAATTTTATTTAGTGCCAACTGGATCGCTCCTCCAGTTCCTAATGGTGTATCTTCTATCAGATAAGTTAGCTCATATTCCTTGTATTTATAACCAAAATGATCGATAATTTTCTGATGTTCATAGCCCACAGAAACTAAAAATTTGTTGGTAATTTTTTGAGAGATTAAGTAATCTAATAGATATTCTAAAAAAGGTCTGTCGGCAACGGGAGCCATAGGTTTTGGTAAACTGTTGATAACCGATCGCAACCTAGTTCCTAACCCACCCGCCAGAATAATTACATCCATAGATACACCTCAAAAATTTGAATTATTGCCAATCTTTTAAAAACTATTTTTAGGGTTATGGGGACAATCCTTCCCCGTTGATCCTTGGTTTGCTATAATGTCCATGCTTGGGTTCCGTATTTGGTAAAGTGAAAATTAATCACTTGGCCTCCTTCTGATTTCAAAGCTTTAGTTACTTCGATTTTCTTGGTAGGATCGACCATAAAGATAATAAAACCACCGCCACCGGCCCCCGATATTTTGCCTGAATAGGCCCCGGTTTCCCTCGCTACCCGATAAATGTGATCGATCTGTGGATTACTAATTAATTTGGATAATTTCTTTTTCGCTTCCCAAGAAGTTCTCAGAATTTCTGCTATCCCCATAAAATCTGATTTAAGCAGTGCTTCTTTAAAGAGAATTGCCTCTTTTTTGAGTTGATGGGTAGCGGCGATCGCCTGCTCATTTTTTTCTTGGACATTCTGAATTTGATCCTCAATTACTTGAGATGAGTAGCGAGAAATGCCTGTATAGTAGAGGATCAGAGAGACTTCCAATTCATTGATCACCCAATTTTTAATTCTCAAAGGATTAACTATGACTCGATCTTGTTCATAAAATTCCATAAAATTAAAGCCGCCAAAAGTGGCAGCGTACTGATCCTGCTTGCCCCCCAACCAGCCTAGATCAATTCGTTCGATCTCGTAGGCTAAATGGGCGATATCGTACTCGCCTAGGGGTAATTTTAACAGTTCCACAAAGGCTTTAACTATGGCTACGGCTAGGGTAGAAGAAGAACCTAATCCCGAACCAGCCGGCGCATCGGAAAAAGTGGTGATTTGCAGCGGCAAAGGTTGCCCTTGATTGAAGTCTTTAATCAAACGATTGTAGACCGCTTTATGCAGATCGAGAACGCCGTTATAAGGGAGAGGAAACTGGAGGGTTTCTATTTGTTGTTCTCCTCGATCGGCGGCAACAAAAATGATCTGTTTGTCGGTAATTTCCGTGACTGTACAGTAGGCATAGAGATCGATAGTAGCGTTGAGAACGTAACCCCCATAAAGACTACAGTAAGGCTCGACATCGGTGCCGCCACCACCCAAACCTAATCTTAAAGGAGCTTTGGTTCTGATGATCATGGGTATGCTGTTTAGGTTGATTTTTTGCTAGGAGATTTTAGTTAGGAAAGAGCGCTTCTTCGATCGCTAAACAAATAGTATGAAGAACAAAACCATGACCTTCTTGAATGCGCGGGGTACTGGTGCTAGGAATCATCAAACAATAATCGGTTTTTTCCTCTAGAGCTAATCCCTTCGCCCCAGTTAAACCGATGCTAGTGAGACCTTTTACTTGACAAACTTTGAGAGCTTGATGGATATTGGCGGAATTTCCCGAAGTGGAAATACCGATAAACACATCACCAGGGTTTCCTTCCGCTTCTATCTGGCGGCTAAAAATATATTCGTAACCATAATCGTTAGCGATCGCTGTTAAACTGGCGATATCGCTATTGAGGACGCGAACTGGCAAAGACTGTCTTTCTTTCAGAAATCGGCCGTGTAGCTCACCGCCAAAATGGATAGCATCGGCGGCACTGCCTCCATTACCTGCGACTAATACTTTGTGGTTGTTGCGATAAGCATGGATACATACTTGGCAAATCTCTTGGATTTTCTCTAGATATTTTGTCTCGGTTAGTAGTTTTTTCTTCAGGTTATAAGCTTCTTCCAATTCAGTCTTGATTAAAATTGACAGAGAGGGATCGCTCTGGAAACTATCCAATTTTTTGTTTGATTTTTCCACCATTCGCATAGGTTTGATTTTCCAATTTTTATTAGTTGAATAAATTTAACTCTCAATCATTCTGTCATTACATTGAATAGTATCAAAAGACCAGAATCGCTGTCCATTAATTGGGTACAAAACCCCTAGCATGGTAGAATTGATCACGGGACAAGAACAACAGGCCGATGATAGTTCTAGAGAAACCTAGAGCGATCGAGTCAAAAGAGTGATCTTTTGCCGGTTATTCTCGGAATATACGACAAACGCAGCCAACTCTAGCACAATTTGTTTTGTTTGTAAATAAATTTTTGATGTATTCTGGCTGGGATGGGGGATTTCTGAGCGGGGGATTCAACCTTTGCGAGTCTTGGCCTTTTGTTTGGCTGGACAAAAATGTTAACAATTCCTGACAATACCGCCGATATAATCAAAAGCCCAAAGGCCTGACGGCGTATAATATGCCGTGATTGCTATACTCTGACACCTAGATAGTAAAGAGAAGCAATTTAGCCGAGAAAACTAGCACAAATCGCGACAATCCCTCGAATTTTGTCTGTCCATCGGTTCAAGCTCTCGTCCCTGACAGAAGAACTGAGAATTCTAGTCCCCGACTCGAAAAAGTCCAACATAATGAATCCTTTCCCCGCAATTTCCGTCAATGACGATGACCTAAAATACCCATCTCCGCCATCTCCGGGCAATTCTGACCAGAAAAGCGAAGATAGAGCGAAAAAGAACAAAGCCTTATTTCTCGATCGAGATGGGGTAGTTATTGACTATATCCCCTACCTGAGTAAACCAGAACAGGTGAGCATTCCCGCCGGGGCAGCGGCTGCCTTAAAACAGTGGCAGGATGCCGGCTATCTGCTGATCATCATTACCAATCAATCGGGGATCGCTAGGGGCTATTTCACTTGGGATGATCTAGCGGCGATTCACGGGCGCATGATCGAGGAATACCGACAATTGGGGGTGCATTTTCACGATCTTGCCATCTGCCCGCACCATCCCGACGAAGGTTGTCTGTGCCGCAAACCCTCCCCCTATCTGCTGCTGGCCGCCGCCCACCAATACGGAATCGACTTAGCCGGCTCGTTGTTTATCGGCGATGCGGCCAGTGATCTAGAATGCGCCCTAGAAGCTGGTTGTCAGCCCGTATTGCTCTTAACAGGGCGAGGAAAAGTCACCCTTGGGGAGATCGAGAAATACCCAGTTCAGATTCCTGTATATAGCCAACTAAAGGAAACGGTAGAATTATTGTCAAAAACCGCTGCCGAACCATAATTATGAGAATATTAGTCCTTTTTTGCAATAACTTTCCCTATCCACCTAGTCGCGGGGCAACGGAGGGGAGAACTTTTAACCTGATCAAATGTCTTCATCAAAACCACGATGTCACCCTGTTCGCCCGTCGGGTGGAGAATGTCACGGAAACTCAGATCGAAGAACTCAAAACCTTTACCGATGATCTTGTCTTATTTCCGCCCCGGCAAATTCCCGCTCAAGGCAAGGGACTGACAAAACTAATCGGTCAAACAGGGCGCTTTCTGGAGGGAATAGTACAGATGACCCCTGCTAGTGTTCTTAGTTATCGTTCGCCGCTCATTCAAGAGCGAGTAGATGAATACGTCGAGCAGCAAAAATGTGATGTGATTCTCTGCGCTCAGAGTATCAGCGAGATTTTTGTCCGGCCGGAATACCGTCAGCGAGTCAAAACAGTAGTGGATATTCACAGTTCCGTGTACGGTTGGACACGCAATCATTTAGATAGAGGAGCCTCCGCCTATCCGCTGCGGGATTTTCTCTATCTGCCCTTACTCTATCAGTACGAAAAACGTTACTGTGCCAAGTTTTCGCAATTAGTGGCTACTACCGATTACGATCGCGAACAATTGTTAAAAATCCTCCCGGATGCACGGGTGGATATCGTGCCTAATGGCGTGGATTTAGCCCTGTTTCCCTATCGTCCTCGGGATCCCGGCGGTCATAATTTGGTCTTTGTCGGTGCCATGAGTTCTACCCATAATATCGATGCCGCCCGTTTTTTTGCTTTAGAAGTCTTGCCAGTCATTCAACAGCGATATCCCGCTACCACCTTAACCCTAGTGGGGGCAAACCCGGCACCGGAAGTTCTCGAACTCGCCAAGTATCCCGGTGTGAGCGTGACGGGGACTGTTCCCTCGACAGTGGAATATTTACACCGAGGAACCGTTGGTGTGGTTCCCCTGCGGGTGGGATTGGGAATCAAGACCAAAACCCTAGAATCCATGGCCGCTGGGATTCCGATTGTCGCCAGCGATCGCGGTTTAGAGGGTTTAACGGTGGCAGCCGAGGGAATTGCTCCTAGGGCGTTGCGCGCCAATAGCGTTGCTGAGTACGTTACAGCGATCGCTAGGTTGTTCGATGATCCTTCTGTGCGAGAACAACTGTCCCATAATGGCCGGGCGATGGTGGAATCGGAGTACACCTGGGAGCGAGCGGGACAAAGGTACGAGGAAATTTTGCGGGACTAATATTGTTCTTAACCCCGAAATTTCCCTCGAGACTGTTTGAGAGTTTTACCGCCATAAAAATTGATTTTTTGGAGCCTAATCATGAAAGTTTTAATAGTAGGAAATTACGTCAACGATCGGCAGATCAGTATTAATCGTTTTGTCGGTTTAGTGGAGAAAGGACTCAGACAAAAAGGACACGAAATTCGGCGAGTGCAAGCACAGCCTATTTTCGGTCAACTGAAGCCTTCTCCCCAGGGACTCGGCAAGTGGTTGGGGTATATTGATAAGTTAATTATTTTCCCAGTGCAGTTACGTCAGCAGCTGGATTGGGCCGATATCGTCTGCATTTGTGATCAGGCGTTATCCTATTTAACTCCCTATCTAAAAGATCGCAAATATTTTGTCATCTGTCACGATATGCTGGCCATTCGTTCCGCCCTAGGAGAAATTCCTGAAAATCCCACCAGTTGGACGGGAAAACAGTATCAGGCTATGATTTTGCGAGGACTAAAACAGGCTAAATATGTTGTCTGTTCTTCCGAAGCTACTCGTGCCGATGTTCTCCGTTTAACTAAAATTGCTCCCGAACAAACGGAAGTAATTGAGGATTGCTTGAATCAGGGATACGGTCCGATGACAAAAGAAGCAGCAGTAGCTCTGGTGGGCAAATTTAATATCAACCGTGATTATCCCTGGTTAATTCATGTCGGGGGCGACCAATGGTATAAAAATCGATTGGGATTGCTGAAAATATTCAAGAGGTTAATCACTTTCCCCGGTCTGGAAAATTGCCGATTGATCCTGATGGGAAAACCTTTGCTGCCAGATATGCGAGAATTTGTTAATCAGAATAACTTGTCCGCACAAGTAATCGAATTAGGAACCGTCTCCGATGAGGATCTCCGCGCCTTTTATTGCCTAGCAACTGCTTTAATTTTTCCCTCCTTTCAGGAAGGATTCGGTGTTCCCGTTATTGAAGCTCAATCCTGTGGTTGTCCCGTCTTTACCTCCAATCGTCTCCCCATGACTGTTATCGCTGATAATGCAGCCGTTTACTTCGATCCCACCGAACACGAGGCCGCCGCTACTATTATTGCAGAAAATCTTCTCGCTCCCGATCGCCTGGAAGATTTGAGGCAAAAAGGTTTTATCAATGCCACTCGCTTTACTTACGAAAGAATGATCCAATCCTACGACCGATTATTGCCAAAATTGTAGTCTAGAGCTTTTTGGCGACTCATTATCCTGCCCACGCGATTTTAAGCGGGGAGGATATGGTTCCGGGGTTCACTTTGGCCCTAGAAATCTTGCTGTAAGAGTGATCGTCCTTTTTTAAATCCTACAGTAATCATTTTTCCATAGCTCCTTTGCTTCCTTGTAGTGTTGTTTAATTGGGGTTGGCTGAATAATGGTAAAAACCTTACAGGAAAGGGCTTTTAGCTTGATTGAGAGCTTCCCAAATGCACTTAAATCTGCTAGAATCGCTCAAAACCCTTGCATCACCCTTGCATCTTCTCTAATTAGTGCTAATGTACCGTAAAAGCGAGTTACCCTCAACCCCACCGGAAAACTTTGAGCTGCCCTTTGAGGGGAAATTATCCCAAGATAATCGTTGGGTA
>NZ_JADBUE010000156.1:0-5037 GCF_020245805.1 Microcystis sp. M179S2
CTACCCTTGATAAGGGTGGTAATAGCTTCAATTTCCTCGCGACTTTTCTGGGGGAAATCGCTTTAAGAGTTCCTGCTTGGAATACTGTAGGAGTAAAGGGGTAAATTCTTCCGGAGACAGTTGTAAAATCCGGCTGATAATAGCTTGAATTTCTGGGTCTAACTCACCAAAACGGACTCGGAGCAGGTTTTCCACCACCAGACGTTTCCCCTCTTGCAGACCCCGTTCTAGACCCCGTTCTAGACCCCGTTCTAAACCCCGTTCTAAACCCCGTTCTAGACCCCGTTCTAGACCCCGTTCTAAACCCCGTTCTAGACCCCGTTCTAGACCTTCTTGCAGACCACGTTCTAGACCTTGTTTTTCTCCTTCGGCCAGTGCCTCTTGATAGACTCTCGTTTGTTTTAAATCACTTAGTTCAAACATAGCTTCAATTTCCTCGCGACTTTTCTGGGGGAAGTAGTAGGGTTAATTCATGAATTAACCCTACCCTTGATAAGGGTGGTAATAGCTTCAATTTCCTCGCGACTTTTCTGGGGGAAATCGCTTTAAGAGTTCCTGCTTGGAATACTGTAGGAGTAAAGGAGTAAATTCTTCCGGAGACAGTTGTAAAATCCGGCTGATAATAGCTTGAATTTCTGGGTCTAACTCACCAAAACGGACTCGGAGCAGGTTTTCCACCACCAGACGTTCTCCCCGTTCCAGACCCCGTTCTAAACCCCGTTCTTCTCCTTCGGCCAGTGCCTCTTGATAGACTCTCGTTTGTTTTAAATCACTTAGTCCAAACATAGCTTCAATTTCCTCGCGACTTTTCTGGGGGAATTTGTAAATGATGATACTTTCGATTAGGTCAATTAACTGCCGTTGACTGGACTGGTCGGTGATTTCTTCTCTGGTCCGCTCGATTAGGGTTTGAGCAGTCCTCACCGCTGCCGTTTCCGACTCTACTACTAATTTAATCACACCGATTCCTAAGGAGGGATGGGACACCTGGGGCAATTCATCGAGATAAATGCGTCTAACGCTTGATAAATTGAGGATTTCGCCAAAATGTAGCGATTGTTCCCGTTCCACCCCACGATGGGGATAAATGACGACAATTTGCCAGGGGTGAGGTGGTCGATATTGTTTTAGAAATAGGAACAATTCCGCAAAAAGTCGATAGTATAAGCTGTCGTCCGCTTGGAACTGCACTTCCACTAGGTAGAGGGGTTGCTGACTATCTTCTCTGAGTGGTATAAATAAGCCATCGAGACGGAAAGAGAGTTGTTTCACCTCTTGGGAGGTAAATTGATAGTTTGCTGCTCCCGGTTGCGGTTGTCCGATTAGGTCAAAAAAACTGTCGGGAAAGCGCAGGAAGATTTGGTAAAAGAGACTGTCAGTTTTCACGAGAAATCTCGCTTCTAGGGTTTATTGGCAATGCCGAATCGTTTGGCTAAACGGTTAATACTCTAGTATTAATAGGCATTGTATAATTTTTTCTCCTTGCTGTCACCAACAAAAATCTAGGGGACATGGCTCTTTTCCTGTATAATCAAGTCTTAATTTTATGACTTGTCATTATATTTGAGGAAAATCTATGAATTGGACAGAAGGATATGTATCGGAAGTTAACTACACTAGCGGCTTTTACGGCGAGTTAAGTCCCCTAAAATTAGGTTTAGCGACTCTGATTAAATCGATTCACCCCCCCCGATTCTAGTCGAGAATTTACCTATTGTGAATTGGCCTGTGGTCAGGGTTTTACCACGAATATTTTAGCGGCTACCTATCCCCAGTCCCAATTTTATGCCAATGATTTCAACCCTAGCCATATCGCCACGGCTAGAGATTTAGCGGCCAAGGCGGGAATGAAGAATATTCTTTTCTTTGATGATAGTTTTGAGGAATTTTTAGAGCGAGATTTACCTCAATTTGATTTCATCAGTCTGCCCGGAATTTATAGCTGGATTAGTGCCAGAAATCGCCAAGCAATAGTTAATTTTATTCGCCGCAATCTCAAGGTGGGGGGATTAGTTTATATCTCCTATAATGCCCTTCCGGGTTGGTCGGCGGCGATGCCGATGCAAGCTTTAATGTTACGTCATGGTCAACATAGTTCCGAACCAATTTTAACCCGCATTGAACAGGCACTTAATTTTACGGGAGAATTATTAGAAGCTAATGCTAGTTATTTTGTTCAAAATCCAATTTTAAAAAATCGTTACGAGCGCCTGAAGGAACAAAATCGTTATTATTTAGCTCACGAGTATTTCAATCAGGAATGGAATTCTTTTTACTTCGATGAAGTAGCGAAAGAATTAGAGGATGCTAAACTTAAATATGTGGGTTCCGCTCATATTAATGACCATATTGATACGGTCAATCTCTCACCAGCAGCTCAAGAAAAATTAGCAAAAATCAGCGACCCAATCTATCGGGAAGTGGTGCGAGATTTCTTTGTTAATAGCCAATTCCGTCGTGATATTTTTAGTCGAGGCTCTTTAAGTTTAACCAGCCAAGAACAGCTTAAACAACTACAAGAAACCCGGTTTGCTCTGCTGGTTAATCCCGCAAATATCAAGTTCGAGCATCAGTTTCCCGTGGGAGAAGTTAAGTTACAGGAGGCAGTTTATCAGCCAATTTGTCAGGTTTTGGCGGAATCTCCCCAAACTTTACTGCAACTGCAAAATCACCCCAAAACCTCAAATATTAACTTAAATGGTCTTTACCAAGCTCTTATGATTTTAACTGGTATTGGCTATATTCATCCTGCTGTCGATGAGCAAACTTGCCAAGAACGGAAACCATCTACTAATGCTTTTAATAATGCAGTGAAAACCAAAGCAATCTATAGTGAGGAATTAAACTTTTTAGCTTCTCCTTTGATTGGGACTGGAGTAGTGGTCAATCGTTTAGAACAATTATTCCTCTTGGCTAAATCCTCTAACCAAGATGCCGTACAATTTGTTTGGCAAAATTTGGCAATTCAAGGCAAAAAAGTGGTTAAAGATGGGAAAACTTTGGAAACAGAGGAGGAGAATATTACTCATCTGAAAACAGTGTACGAAGAGTTTAGTAAAGAACGTTTACTAACATTGCAAAAACTAGGTATTGAGTAAATACTAAGTAAGTAATCTCATTGTAACTGGCTACTTAGTTGATGATAGGTGGTGCGTTACGACGGATTTTTACCTTCAAGTCAAAGCAGCAATTTTTGCTGTTACGTTTTACTACTTAGTGGTGCGTTACGACGGATTTTTACCTTCAAGTCAAAGCAGCAATTTTTGCCGTCTAACGCACCCTACGTTTTACTACTTAGTTGATGATAGGTGGTGCGTTACGACGGATTGTTACTTTCAAGTCAAAGCAGCAATTTTTGCCGTCTAACGCACCCTACTGGACTGTTTCAACTAAAATAGGGCAATAGATTTCGGCTTAAAGTCTTAGATTATAGAATTTATAGCATTTTTCTAATACACCAAATTAGCTGAAACAGTCCACTACGTTTTGCTGAAAAGGTCGTTAACACAGTAACATCTACTAGCTGCATCGCTTTCACTAGCGGGGAATATTGACCCCGACAATTGTTACTTTCTGGGGGTATCGGGGGAAGCACCCAGAATCTGAGATACTTCCCCTATCTTGACTAATCTCTGTGCCTTGACAAGAGCCAGTCAAAAACCCCCACCCTAGCTAGGTTGGACGAGATTATTTAAGCCATAAACCACTTTAGCGCTGATAATCTTGTCCTTATCGGTAAGTTCTTCTAATACCTCTTTTCCCTGGACTAAATAGCCAAAAACCGAATAACGACCATCCATGAGATTAAACCCCGGAGGAGTTAATTCATTATCGAATTTAAAGAAAAAGAATTGCGAGGAACCTCCGTTAGGATTAGTATCCGGACGCGCTAGGGCCACTGCACCGAAAGCGTTAAAAGGTAAGGCGAGACTGGGTAAGTAAATCCCTAATTCTTCGAGAGTATTGCCATAAACTGGTTCTTCTTCCCCTTTAATCAAAATTTCTAAGGGAATAGAGCGATATTGCTTAGTTTTCGGGTCAACAAAGCCCTCTTCTGCACCGACGGGATCCCCGGTTTGCACAACGAAATTATCTTCGCTGCGAATGAAGGGTAAACCGTCATAAAAACCCCGTTGGACTAAATCCACAAAGTTACCCCCATTAACCGGAGCGCTGTAACCATCCACAACGATGGTTAAATCCCCTTTGGTGGTCTGCATCTCTACGCTGGCACGTCCTCGCAATTGCGGCAAGTTAGCGTATTCCGGGGGAACGTTAAAGGGAAAACCCACCACCATTAATTCTTCTAAAGCGGTGATATTATTGAGCAATTCCCGTCTGGTTGACCAAACTGCCTCTTTATCTTTCGCTTCTACGGCCGTATCGAGGTCTGCCACTCCCGTTTTGAGTTTTTCGATTAATTCCTCCCCTTGGCTTTTACTTGCTTCGGGAACACTATCTAAGATAGCCTTGCTTTTGGTAGAAAGGGCATAATTGGCATCCTTGACATCTTTTTTAATCGGACTCCAACGTTTGGCCCGCAGATGTTTGGCAATATCTTCGATCGATTGTTGCACTTGACGAATTGGTTTATTATCTATGGGTAAGGCATTGCGTAAAATAGCAGTGGGATCCGTTACCGCATCACCCTGAGCAAGCACAGCTAAAGCAGGGGCAGTCCCCTTAGCCGTGAACAGACTTAAGATTAAAAATAGTGCTAGGGCAATACTAGCACCGCTTTTTAAGAAAAATTTGCCCCATTCCCGTAATCTTGTCTTTATTTTCATATTTTGGTCGGTTCCTCAATGGCCATACCTATCCAAAATACTTGTAGGCTTTTAGGGGAACCCTTGTCAATAGCTGAGAAAACTGATCGAAGTCATCAGTTATCAGTTATCAGTTATCAGCTCCTGAAGGACGCAAAGCGCCCTAAAAAGAAAAAGAGAAACTAGGGACAAGCCCTGATATTCTAAATCTGGAAGTATCCTGAACTCAAACCGGAGTAACAATGGTGTCATCAGACCCGATTATCAGCAA
>NZ_JADBUE010000157.1:0-13346 GCF_020245805.1 Microcystis sp. M179S2
CAGATACTTGTTTTTATATTGATAATAGACAGGCAATTTTAGGCAAAGAGAGAATTGATTTAACTGTTGATCCTCCTCCCGATTTAGCTATAGAAGTGGACTTTACTTCTCTGACTGATGTAGAGGCCTATCAATTGCTGAAAATACCCGAATTGTGGGTTTATCGTCGGGAAGAATTGAAAATATATCTGTTCAGAGAAGACGGTTATCAAGAAAGCGAAAATAGTCGTCTCTTTCCCGATATAAATATCAAGAAACTTTTACCCTATTATGTAGAATTAGGCTGGAATCAAGGTTCTAGTCTTGCTTTACGTCAGTTTGAAGCTTTAGAGAATTTTAGTTAAAACACTTTTTGTATAAAAGTGAGCTTAATCCCCCCTGCCCCCCTTAATAAGGGGGGTGCCGATAGGCGGGGGGATCTGACAATCCAAAAATAATTATCAAAATGCTACTAATTACTCTCAACGAAAATACTTTATCTTTATCTCCAGGCAGTCAAGTTATTTTTCCCCATCAGACTTGGGAAGATTACGAAAGATTACTGAGTTTACGTCTCCAAAAAACCTATCCTAAACTCTATTTTAATCGCAAAACTCAAGAAATTCGGCTTATGTCTCCCTTACCAAGTCATGGCAATCGTGTTGATACATTACGGGATTTAGTAAAAATTATCCTCCGTCGCCAAGGCAAAGACTGGCAATGTTTTGATCCGATTACCTTGAAAATATCGGGGGAAGCAGGAGTAGAGCCAGATACTTGTTTTTATATTGATAATAGACAGGCAATTTTAGGCAAAGAGAGAATTGATTTAACTGTTGATCCTCCTCCCGATTTAGCTATAGAAGTGGACTTTACTTCTCTGACTGATATAGAGGCCTATCAATTGCTGAAAATACCCGAATTGTGGGTTTATCGTCGGGAAGAATTAAAAATATATCTGTTCAGAGAAGACGGTTATCAAGAAAGCGAAAATAGTCGTCTCTTTCCCGATATAAATATCAAGAAACTTTTTCCCTATTATGTAGAATTAGGCTGGAAGCAAGGTTCTAGTCTTGCCTTACGTCAATTTGAAGCTTTAGAGAATTTTAGTTAATAAATATTACCAATTGTGAATTTAAATATTTTTAAGTATTGAAGGTATTTGCAGATAAAATACTTATCATTTTGCCCCGATTGCCTCTAACTTTTCCCTCCCCACAGTAATCACTGGGTAAATAGAAAATTTCTCACTCTTTCTCCTAGAGATGAAGTACAGATTAATCCTTACTCATCAAGTATTTTAGCAACAATAACTAACCTCATCTTTCTGAGAAAGGCTGTGACTGCCATAATTTCCCTTATATTATAAAAATAGCCAAGTTCTTAATTGTCGGTAAAATCGTCCTATGAGGGGAGAATTATTAGTAGCCTGGGCAGCACAACAAAAATCCTTCGATAGCAATTCTGCTGTCAACAGCCAAACGGTGGGAGACATTCCTGAACTGGTTCTTGTCTTGATCCTGCTGCTACTGATTGCCACTGCCGTTGCTCTAGTAACCCAGCGATTACGCATTTCCTATGTGGCAGGTTTAGTCTTAGCAGGATTACCGATCACCGATCTTTTATCTCGTCGTATTGGCTTAGATCCGTTTTTAGTGCTTAACCTTTTTCTGCCGATTCTGATTTTTGAAGCGGCGATTAATACCGATATCAGTCGTCTTCGCAGTACCTTTAAACCGATCGCACTGCTGGCAGGACCCGGCTCGGTTTTTTCTGCGGCGATTATTGCAGTTTTGGTAAAATTTGGCCTAGGGCTAGATTGGATTCCCGCCTTACTGGTGGGAGTGATTCTAGCAAACACCGATACTGTCTCGATGATTGCCGTCTTTAAAGAAATTCGGGTTCCCTCTAGGCTCTCCACTATTGTGGAAGGGGAAACACTATTTAATGATGCAGCCGCACTCGTCACCTTCAATTTGCTCTTGGTGATTTACGCGACTGGAACCATCAGCACCACACAAGTCATCAAGGAAGTGTTGATCGTTGCTCTGGGTGGGGGATTAGTGGGCGCTGTCCTAGGCTATCTGTGTCTGCCCATCTATGTGCGCTTACGGGAGCCGCTGAGTAGTCTGTTGCTTACGGTTGCGCTTGCCTTGGGAGCTTTTCAACTCGGGCAGTTTTTGGGTGTATCGGGAGCGGTAGCGGTAGTTATTGCCGGACTTGTCTTTGGTAACTTGGGGCTGCCTCGCAGCGCCTCTGCATCCGATCGCATTACCCTGATCAGTTTTTGGGAATACGCCGGTTTTATCGTCAATACCTTTATTTTTCTGCTTATTGGTATTGAAATCAACCCCTTGACCCTATGGCAAACCTTGCCATCGATTGTGCTGGTCATTTTGGCTTATCAATTGGGGCGTATTCTGTCAGTGTATTCTTTACTATGGGTACTTCGCTGGATTGATCGACCGATCCCCTTGCGCTGGCAACATATTCTGATTTTGGGCAACATCAAGGGTTCCCTCTCCATGGCCCTAGCGGTTGCTATTCCTTTGACTCTAACAGGACGGGAATTGATCATCGAGCTAGTCTTTGGGGCTGTGTTATTTTCTCTGGTCATCCAAGGATTAGCCTTACCCTGGCTAATTAAAAAGCTCGATATTAGTCAGGTTTCGGCAGTAACACGGGAGATTGGACAGTTACAGCTGCAGTTGATCGCGTCGAAAGCGGCACAAGATGAGTTAGCCAATTTACTGAAATCCGGCGTTTTACCGAAAGCAGTGTACGAAGAACTGTGGGCATCTTATCAGGCAAAAGTGGCGGTATCGGAACGGGTGCTGCGGGATGCTTATAATCAGTCTCGATCGGGGCAAATGGAGCCTAACAACGGTCAACTAGATGCCATTCGACGACGATTGTTCCTCGCTGAGAAGGCAGCCTTGAGCGATGCACTTCGCAAACGCATTGTACCAGAAAATTTAGTACAATCTTACGTTAAAGGTTTGGATGAGAAACTTCTATCGTTGGACGATGATTAGTTTGAATGCCGAGGTAATCGATCATCGGTTTGACGTATTCCGGACGAGTGACCACCAGAATAGTTGAGTCTGCTTCTAGGACGGTATTCCCGTTGGGAATCTCTAAACTGGCAGAAGCGTGACACTGATAGCCAATAATCAGCGAACCGGTCGGAAAGTTGGCATCTTGAGCGATTTGGGCAACGGTACGCCCAGCTACATAACAATCCCTGGGGACCGGCAGCTTTAGCACCTCCACTTGCCCCTGTTCAAAGTGCATCATCGATTCTACTTCGGGGTATTCGATCGCATTGGCCATGGTGACAACGGCTAAATCAATCGTGCTGATGATGTGACTAGCTCCAGCAAGACGATAGGCCTCGAGAAATTCGCGATCGCACATTCTTACCACAATATGGGAAATGCCATAACTTCTAGACAGGGTGACTAGGGCTAGATTCATGGCATCGTCTCTCAGGGCGGCAACAACCGCCTTAGCTTGTCGAATCCCCGCCTCCAGCAGAACTTTCGTGCTGACGGCACTCCCCTCAAAGGCCATGACACCAATTTTTTCCCGGGCAAACCGACAAGCTAAAGGATCCACATCAACGATGGCGACGGTGTGTCCCAAGTCTAAAAGTTGTTGGGCTAAACCTAGCCCCACCATTCCCGCCCCACCAATTAAAACGTACATAGCGGCTCTTTACTTAACAAAATACTGCCTAAGTAGGTAGGCGTTAAAAATTATCAGATGCCCCCTTATTCAGGGGGATCCCCCCGCCTATCGGCACCCCCCTTATCAAGGGGGGCAGGGGGGATCGAACCTAAAATCCATTTTTAATTTAATTATAACCAGCTACTTAATTAAGTGGTTTCAATTAGATTATAACCAGCTACTTACCCAAAAAATCTCCACAGACAACATCAAATAAATTTATTTTGATCAATTCAAATACAAGAAAAAACAACTCTAGCAGTTATCTTAAGGGTGAGGCAGGAAGTCTCTGGTTTTAGGAAACATTGGAACTAGAGATGATGCTAAATCCCGTCATTTCGTCTTTACCACAATTCGGGCATTTTGTCAAAAAAATTTTGACTTTGCAACAAAACTACACAAAAATTAGATCAACGTTGTTGGGGAAAAAAGGGATAATTGGCGAAAGTGTTTGGTTTGGCTAAAAGGGAAAGTCTAGATTTAGCAATGGTTTCAAGGCAAGCTAGACCTTAAAAATTCCAAAAAAGACAAAGGAAAGCCACCATAGCATAATGCAAAATTATACCAGAATCGCTGGAAGTATTGCTATCTCGTAAATAAATAGAAATTATTCTCAATAAATTCTTAAGTAAAAATAAATATTACTAATTGTAAATTTAAATATTTTTAAGTATTGAAGGTGTTTGTATATAGAATACTTATCATTTTGCCCCGATTGCCTCTAACTTTTCCCTTCCCACAGCAATCACCGGGTAAATAGAAAATTTCTCACTCTTTCTCCTAGAGATGAAGTACAGATTAATCCTTACTCATCAAGTATTTTAGCGACAATAACTAACCTCATCTCTCTGAGAAAGGCTGTAGCGAAAGAAAATCTGATCAGTGGGAGCGTTACTTTTCATGCTTCCTAAATTTTATGCGAAGTTGTCGGGTTTCCTCGATCGAACTGTTCTAGGTTTGGGAAATGGAGTCAAGATAGAGAGTATCCGGACAGATATCTTGTTCGTTCGGCCAAGTTACCGTACCATCTAAAATTTTTACTTGATTAAAATACTGTTTGTTTTTAAGTTCTTGAAAGATGCCAAAATCGAGCAGTGGTGAACAATCATAAATTTTCTTTTCTTCATTAGTAAAGATGAGTTGTAATTGATAGTTTGGCAAAGGGATAACTTCTTTAACTCTAGGATTCATGATTTATCTCAGTGGTTCAATTTTATACAGTTGTTGTCCTGAAATCGAAGGACTCTCGCTCGGAAATAGCCTCGATCGAATAAAATTCTTTCATCGACAATCGCGAAAGAGTTCACAATCGAACTCTCGGATAATTTCCGTTTAACTAGGGGAATATAATCGGCTATCTCCATCTAATTCGATCGTAAACTTATCTCTTTTCTAGCTGCCAATAGCATTTCATAATAAACATTCCACTCGAAATAATCCATAGCGTCCCCTAGCTCACCAGAACGAAATCTAGGATAGAATTCTTCCGAACTCATGCGATATTGATTTTCGTATTGCTTGACACGGGTTTCTAAATCCAAAATTTGAGCGTTAATCTGCCAATTTTCCCGTTGTTCGCTCTCAATTTTCCGATTCAGTAACTCTCTTTCTTCCTCGGAGAGAGAGAGAATAATTCGCGCGAGAGAATCAATCAGTTGGGTGTTCATTGTCGTTAAAATCCGAGATAGGATTATTTCCCCTGAGAACTGTAGCGGATTCGATCGGGAGCCGCTGCCATAACTTCTAGGAAATAATAGGTGGATGAGGCTGTACCTATCCACCCTAGATATCTAAATCTGCGGGGCTAAATTTCTTGTGAATCTGAGGAAAACCTAACTGTTTAATCACTTGATGTTTGCGTTCTTCCTCAAGGAATTGCAAATTATTATAATTAACCCAGTGAATACAGTTAACTGGACAAGTCTCGATCGCTTCTTGAATAATTTCTTCTTCGTCACCGTCCTGATTATAGACGCGAGAGCGACCGTATTCGCCTTCAATAAAAAAGGTATTGGGGGCAACGTGGGCGCAGTGTTTACAACCAATACAAGTGACCTCATCGACGTAAACCGCTTTCTGGCGCAGTAAACCGCCCAATTCGGGTTCAAAACCGGTGCGATCAGGGGAATCTCTTAGGAATCCCCCTAACTCTGGTTCAAAACCAGAGCGTTCGGGAGAAAAATCAGCCATTAGGCACTCCAACGTTGTACCACTAGACGAATGGAACCATCAGTATTTTTTTCCTGTGCTGCCACCTGAAAACCCTGTTTAGCAGTTTCTGCCAGGATGGTGTGGTAGGCATAACCTTGATTTACTTTTCTTAAAAATCCTTCTACGGTTAGGGGTTGTTGCCAGTATTGCAAATCCGCAACTAACTCGTACTCGTTACCATTCCAGCGAAAACCGATATCGTAATTGTTATCTTGCTCGATTACCACCTCTGCGGTTAAAGTTTGACCTTGATAACCTTTGACGGGGTGGGAACCCTCTTTCCATTCCATCCCCATATCGCTCAGGGCGGCTTTTAGGTAGGATAGATCGCGGATTTTGGTTTTGATATTGCTAAAGTGTGACATGGTTTTTCAGTGGCTTAAATAAAGGGATCGGGAAAGATGAAAAATTACCAGTCGCTAAAAGTGGCTTCGTTGCTGACTTTCTCTGACTGGCTGACGGTTTGATGGTAATAATCCGAGGTTTTCTCTTGAGACATCAGCTGCCCGAGTTGTGCCTCGATCGCCGCCGTCACCTCTTGACAAGATGAACCGACTATGCCTGTCACCTTTTCCATAACGCGACCATCGGGATAGATGATAAACTCTAGGCTTTCCATGCTCATAGCTCTTCTCGGCGTGATCTGGGGTTTGCAAAGCTCCCTATCGTTTTAATTTACGATAGTTTGCTAATCGTAGCAATCTGGTTAAAATTTTAGCAAAACTTTATATTCTGTAACCCAACTACTCTAATTGTTTGTAAGTTTCCCGTAACTTTTCTTCATCGTCAAGGGCGAACCTTGACCCAGGAGGCACAATTTAACAAAACTACACAAAAAAGACGACCTGAAGCGATAAATTGAAAATAAAGGAGATGCAACGGCGAACCACGACCGCCGAGATCATAGAATTTTGTCTATAGGAATCAGAACAGATATGAATAAACAAATAGCCAGCGATCACCTTCGGATCGGTGTTTTAGGTTTTGGTGGTTTGGGACAGGCCGCCGCTAGAATTCTCGCCCCCAAACAGGAAATGCTCTGGACTGCCGCCGCCGATAAAGCCGGTTTTGCTTACCACAAAGACGGTCTAGATGTCAATACCTGTAACAAAATTTATCATGACCGGGGTTCGATCGGTTATCTGGAAAATTACGGCAGTCTCAGCCAAAACAGTATCGAGGAATTAATCAAAACTGCCGACGTAGAAGGCTATTTTCTCGCCCTGCCGAATTTACCCAACAATTTCATGGCCGATATCGCTAAAACTTTCATTCGCTTGGGTTGGCGCGGGGTTTTAGTCGATGCGCTCAAACGTACCAGCGCCATGGAACAAATCTTAGCACTACAAGCAGACCTAGAAGCCGCCGGCATCACCTACATGACCGGCTGCGGCGCTACCCCCGGACTGTTAACTGCTGCCGCTGCCCTAGCTGCCCAGAGTTATGCAGAGATTCATAGCGTTAAAATTACCTTCGGCGTGGGAATTGCCAACTGGGAGGCTTATCGTGCCACTATTCGCGAAGATATCGCCCATTTACCCGGTTACAACCCAGAAACAGCCCACCAGATGAGTGACGCGGAAGTGGAAATGCTGTTAAATAAAACCAATGGCATTCTCAGCCTCGAAAACATGGAACACGCGGACGATATTATGCTGGAATTAGCCGGAATCTGTGGACGCGATCGGGTTTCCGTCGGGGGTGTGGTGGATACGCGCAACCCGAAAAAGCCCTTGAGTACCAATGTTAAAGTCACGGGGCGGACTTTTGAAGGCAAAATTTCCACCCATACCTTCACTTTAGGTGATGAAACCAGTATGGCGGCTAATGTCTGCGGGCCGGCTTTCGGTTATCTGAAAGCGGGGGTTTCCCTACATCGTCGCGGTATCTACGGATTATGGACAGCAGCGGAGATTATGCCGCAATTTGTGCGCTAGGGGTTTCTCTGCCGTAAAATAGCTAAAACTTTCGGGAAAATAGCGGGTAAGGGAGCGATCGCTTCTAGGCTCTCTCCCGTGACCGGATGTACTAAAATTAAACGATGGGCATGGAGTAATTGCCCGGGTAGATTAATCCCGATGGAACGACCTGAACTATAGAGGGGATCCCCAAGAATCGGATGACCGATTTGGCTGCTATGAACGCGAATTTGATGAGTTCTGCCAGTTTCTAGGCGAAATTCCATTAAGGTGTAGTTGCCCAGTCTTTCCTTGACTTGCCAGTGAGTGACGGCATTTCTACCGCCTTTTTCCACGGCAATAATAGCCATCTTTTGCCGATCGCTGCGGTGACGACCGATCGGCAGATCAATTGTACCTGTTTCGCTTTTGGGGACACCGTGGACGAGGGCGATGTATTCCCGGCGGGCAGTTTTGGTTTTTAATTGTGCCTGTAGGTGTTGATGGGCCTGGTCGGTTTTGGCAATAACGATCGCACCCGTGGTATCCTTATCTAAGCGGTGGACTATACCGGGGCGTTGAATTCCACCAATTCCAGCTAAATTCGGGCAGTGATGCAGTAAAGCGTTGACCAAGGTTCCCGATTCGTGGCCGGGAGCCGGATGAACCACTAAATCGGCAGGTTTATTGATAATAATCAGATAGTCGTCTTCGTAAAGAATATCAAGCTCGATCGCCTCGGCGGTTAATTGCAGGGGTTGACTGTCGGGAATGGTAATCTTTAAGCGATCACCTTGACCAACTTTAGTATTTTTATTAGTGCAAATTTGACCATTTAACTGTATATATCCCTGTTCTATCAGTTTTTGCAGCCTCGATCTCGATAAATCGGGCAATTGTGACCCCATCCAAGCATCTAAACGTTCTTTTTTTCCCGCAACTTCTAAGTTTAATTGGTTCATCGGTTTTTAGTTATCAGGGTGTAGGGTGTAGGGGAAGGGGGAGAAGGGAGAGGGGAGCAGGGAGCGGGGAGTGGGAAGTGGGGAGGTGGGAGATGGGGAATTATGAATTAGGAATTAGGAATTAGGAATTGGGGAGAATAAATAAAAATAATCTCCTGACTCCTGATTGCTGATTACTGATTACTGATTACTGAATTGGTCTGCCCCGGTAACGAATATCTGCATTGTTATTATCTTCGGTTTCGAGGACGATCTCGAATTCTTCTACAACGGAATCAAGGAGGGGATTAACTGTGGGATTTAAGAGAGGAGTTTCGGGGGTGGGGTTAGAGATAGCGAGAATTTTTGCTAATTTTGAGCGAGTTTTCTGGATTTCTACCTCTAACAATCCCGTGATCGTTTTGCCAGTTTTCACTAAAAGAAAAGCTTGGTCACTGCAAGGGGTTAAGATCAGATGACCCTGGGGACTGCGAATAGCAATTTGTTCCAGATCAGACCAGCTTAATTCCTCTTTTGTGTTATTGACAAGATAGAGCATTGTTCCTGCTAAGATTAAAGCACTATTGTGTTCCATGCCGATGGAATCAGTCAAAGGTTGACCCTGGGGAGAAACAAGCATGATCCCCTCAATAGCGAGCGGTTTTTCGGCTAATTCTTGCAGGATTTTGGCAATTTCTACCTTATAATTTGGTTCACTAGGTAAGGTATTTTTAGAGTTATCATAGTTATTATCGGTGGGATGTGGTCGTTGTCGTTCTTTGGTTTCTTTCGAGGAGACAAACCATTGTAGAGGTTTTCCTTCCCGCAGTTGCCGTTGGCTAAACAGACGAATATCTTTAGAAAGTTTAATCCCTAATTCAAAGGCATTTGCCTGATAATTGTCGGCTAAAATTACGGGGTCAAGGGAGATTTTAGCCTCATCTCTGAAAATACGTTTTAGGGGGCCTGCTTCTAGACAGGCAAGGATTTTAAACAGTTGTTTCGAGTCGAGTAGTTCCTGTAAATAATAACAATGAAAGTAGGGGATGTCCCCACGACCAAATTCATCCTTACCATCGTTAATTAACCAACCAAAGAGGGTGTTATGGGAGTCAATTTGATAGATATAGACTCCTTTAAATTTCCTGTCTGGAGGATTATAGGTGTCCCATAACTGAGAGACTATATGTTGATAAAAAAACTGTTGAATCCCTAGGGGGACATTGACACTAGCGATATATTTAAATCCCAGTTGTGAGAAACTGCTATAAATCAGTTGTTCAACGAGCAAGGACATGATCTGTAACCTTTAAGCACTTTTGTGGGCTATTATAAATAATTTTCACACAATTGTGTCTTGTTTCTAGTTTTTGGGGAGATATTTGACGGCATTTCTCCTCAAGATGAACTGTCACCTAATTTGGTGCCGACTCCCCAAAACGAAAACTTCACACCTCACCATTAAGATGACTGTTATAAGGCAGTCAGCAGATTTTTGAGAGATTTTTTTACTAATCTTGCTGTAAATGGATCGGATATAGTGCTGGTCATTTAGGAAAAGTTTACCAGTTGTCGATCGATTTGAGACAATAACCAAGATAGGGAGTCTAAAGCTTGATTTGCTTGCAGTGTGCCTTGCTGGGAATCAATTAAAACTGTTGAGTAAAAAAAACGGTGATTAACTTTTTGCTCTCGCAGTTTTTGCTCTAATTCTTTGACTTTTAATTGTAGGTTTTGCCAGCATTTTTGGTCAGAGACAACTAGATCGCATTTGCTGATAATAATGCCTAAATTAAACCTAGTTTTATTATGGTTAATTATCTCGATCAAGGTTTGAAAAATTTTCAGGTAATTATTATGCTTGTCTGAATCATTTAATAAACTTGCTGCTTCTAAAAACAGTAAACAAGCATTAGCCTGTAAAGCCATATTGACAAAGGCTAAATTATAGATTTGACAACTTTCTCCGGGTATATCCCACCAGCGAATTGTCGCTATTTTATCCGAGCGATCACCGCTTTTTTTCTCTAAACTAAAATCAAAGTTACTGATTTTTAAAGTGGCGGGGGGATATTGACCTGTTCTAGCGACATAATTGAGAATTTTTTCAATATCTTCTTCGCTTTCTTCCTCTTGAGTTCTGAAGACAATATTAGCCGGATTTCCCGAAGTTGCTTGATTTTTGAAAGTCTGATAAGATGCCGCTAGGAAAACTGTTTTTCCTGCTCCTCTTTGACCGATACTGAGAACTGTATAAATTTTGTTTTCTTGGCTAAGATTTTCCTGATTATTAGTCATTTTAAAACCTCTAAATTGAATGAAAAAAACTTTTGCTGCGATGATTGTGTCTCTCAAGCCAACACAGACAAGAAAAATTGACTTGAGATTAGTTAATCTCCTTAGCTCAACAATCCCCTGCTACACTCTTGTAGTTATGCTGTCTGGAAAGATGGTTAAGAAAGCTTATTAGTCATCTAATTAAGATGATTATATTTGTTTTGTCTGATCGGATCATCCCGGTTAGCCAAATCTTCACAAAAAGTTACTATTCTAATAGTAATTGAACTTGCTCTCGGTGCTTGAGATGGAAATCTTGGGATTAAATTTTCCTGATTTTTAACGACAAAAGCCACGGTAAGTAGGGAGGCACAATTATTTGTAGGATGGGTTAGCGGTAGCGTAACATAATCTGGCGTTGGGTTTCATGCTTCAACCCAACCTACGTTCATCTTATATTTAATTCCACCCACCCACTTAAATCCGTAGGGATTTTCTGGGTGTAGTTCTAAGCGATCTCATACATAAAATAATAAACATACCCTAAAGCCCTCTGGTAAATAATCGATATAACTTGTTTAACACAAACGATAATTTTTGTCAATCTTTTTGTCAATTTAATTCCCTGATTCTCAAATAAAAACTATCGCTATTTACCAAAAACCAGAGAGACGTTGTTATAATCAACGTCTCTAGATCAGAGTAAGCCAAGCTGTTTTAAACAGAGGATTGCTGACTAATTAACCGAATTATTGGTCACTTTATTCAACAAAAAAACCATTGAGAACTCCTGAAATGATCGAAACCACGATCGAACCGAATAAAGCAGCAAAAAATGATTTTACCTCAAAGCCACTGATAAAATAGGAGGCTAAAGAAAAGGAAATGGCATTAACCACAAAAATAAATAACCCTAGGGTCAAAATAGTTAAAGGCAGGGTAAAAAGAATCAACAGGGGTCTAATAATAGCATTAATTAAACCCAAAGCGACAGCAGCTATCAAAGCCACGGTAAAATCTTTAATTTCTATACCGGGTACTATTCGCGCTGTAATCAATAAAGAGACGGCGGTAATCAACCAACGGAGGAAAAAAGATAACATAAGTCCATCCATCTAAGATAGTTCATCCTCATCTATTCTAATCGCCATCGCCACTTAAAGAGACGGAAGTCTTCAGGAGATGACAACGAAAACCGACATTGACTGCTGCCGCTGCTCGAAAACCAGAGCGGGAACATAGTATCGGTTACACTGGTTATAAACAGGAGGATTCGCTCGGACTATCACCCCCCGGAAAGAGGCAGCACTAAAGATGATATCTAGAAAAAATTTTAGCCAAAGCCAGCAAGTACCAATCGGTAAAACGAGAATTATTCTGGTATCAACTGGCATTTTCATGCTAATGAGCCTGCTTTCTCTCCTCTTAGCGCCACCCAGTTTAGCATCTCCTGAGCCACCTAATTCGGTCATCGCCGCTACCCGTCAAGATTTGAGTCGGAAAACCAAGATATCGGTTAATCGCTTGCAAATTCAAGCAGCACAACCACAAACCTGGCCCGATGGTTGTTTAGGATTAGCTAAACCGGGAGAATTCTGTACTCAAGCATTGGTGCAAGGATGGCGAATTGTTCTGACTGATAAGCAAAAAACTTGGGTTTATCGCACCGATAGCAGCGGCACTAATCTCCGCTTAGAAAAGTGAATTTCTTTGGCTCTTTTCCGGCTGCTTTTTCGGCATCCCCAAGGCAGCGTTTTCCTGATTTGATTATCATCCTCCCGGAAGGCGAATTGTCTCAAGCACCCCGTTGGGTGACGAAAATCGGCTGAGAATGGCTCTATGGTTTGTTTCAAGAACCTAGTCGTCTCTGGCAACCATATTTAATTAATAATCCCAGTTTTTTGCTTCTTTTTGCCCTAAAACTCCTGCGAGACTGGGAAAAGTAAGAAGTAATCCAGTCATCAGCCCTCAACTATCGTTAAGATGGATGGGAGAAGGTAAAGTTTTATATGTCCCCTTCAACTGCGTTTAGGAGTTCCTGCTAAAGATGACACAAGCTACTCAGATTCAAGGAAAAGGAATTTTACTCAGTGAGGCTGCCCTCAAACACCTTACCACGCTCAAAGAGCAACAGGGCAAGGATTTATGTCTGCGCGTGGGTGTGCGTCAGGGTGGTTGTTCGGGAATGTCCTATATGATGGATTTTGAGCATCCTAGCAATATTGGCCCCCAAGATGAGGTTTTCGATTACGATGGCTTTAAAATTGTCTCTGATCAAAAAAGTCTGCTCTATCTCTACGGTCTCATGTTA
>NZ_JADBUE010000158.1:0-3504 GCF_020245805.1 Microcystis sp. M179S2
CTCTACTCCAGATACAGTCAACGGTACAGCCATTTGCAAGTGAAAAATGTACCCAGTAGTCTCTTTTCAATTTTTTCTTAGAACCGACCTGCAGTAAGGGTTTTGTTAATTTTTTAGTATTTATGTATGGGGGAAGTCCAGTTTTTTAACGTTTCTAGGGGGAAAATTAGTCAAAAATCTTTGAGAGAACCGATGAACGATTTTTGGGAAGTTAGGATGCCTATGGCTTTTAGAGAATATTTATCGGCAATTTAGCTGGCTAATCTCTTTTTATTAGCTTATATCGCTGTTAATCTCTCGCTTATTCCCTTTTGTCTCTCGCCTTGGCGGGGAATCGGGGGGAAATCCAGATAAATTAAAGGTTTCAGCGATTCCGATCGAGACAATTCCCGCTTAGAATAATGCAGTGGAATATATAGCCAATGGGGATTTGAGGGATTATTTAGTGATCTCGATCCTGGCGAGTCCTCAACAGGAGAACCATAAACTACTGACAACCACCCTAAACTCAGAAAAACCGCAAAACAAGGAGTTAGCGCATGAATAAAGGTGAATTAATCGATCAAATCGCTCTCAAAGCCTCTGTCACCAAAAAACAAGCAGATGCTGTTCTCACTGCCGCCATCGAAACCATTATCGAAGCGGTTTCTGAGGGGGACAAAGTAACCCTAGTAGGATTCGGTTCCTTCGAGGCCCGGGAACGTCAGGCCAGGGAAGGACGCAACCCAAAAACCGGCGATAAGATGGAGATTCCGGCCACTCGCGTCCCGGCTTTCTCGGCGGGTAAACTGTTTAAAGACAGAGTGGCCCCAGATAAGGAATAATTACTGTTAAGCTTGGATCGCTGTAAGTCTTTTGCCTAGACCTAAACATGGTGGTAATCTTGACTGGGCGGCCGCCATTGCCGGCTGTCCGGTTTCCTCTATTCTCGATTTTTCTGCCAGTATCAACCCCCTCGGTCCGCCGGAAAGCACCCTAACCGCTATTAAAAGCCATTTAACCAGTCTGACTCGTTATCCTGACCCCGAGTATTGGCAGTTGCGTTCTGCCCTCGCCCAATGGCATGATATCGGGCCGGATTGGATTCTCCCCGGCAATGGTGCGGCCGAGTTATTAACCTGGGCCGGTCGGGAATTAGCATCATTTGATAGTGTTTATGTACTAACACCCGCTTTTAACGATTACGAACGGGCTTTAAAAAGTTTTGGTGGAAACATCTGCAAACATTCCCTAGATTTAACCACTTTAAAGCCGGTTAATCCCGAAAAACAAGGCTTATTACTCAATAATCCCCACAATCCCACGGGGAAACTCTGGACGGTGGCGGCCATTCGTCCCTATCTATCGCAATTTGGTTTGGTGGTAGTGGATGAAGCTTTTATGGATTTTTTACCCCCGCAACAACAGGAGAGTTTAATATCTCTGTTGCCGGAATATCCCAATCTCGTGATTTTGCGTTCCCTAACTAAATTTTACAGTCTCCCCGGTTTACGTCTAGGATACGTCCTCGCCCATCCCGATCGCCTGTTACAATGGCAAAGATGGCGAGATCCTTGGTCAGTGAATAATTTAGCTGTGGTTGCCGCTATTGCGGCAATTGAAGATAGGGATTTTCAACAACAAACTTGGGACTGGTTAACGGCGGCCCGCCAGGATTTATGGCAGGGATTAGCTAATTTTCCGCAATTACAGCCCCAAACCAGTGCCGCTAACTTCCTCTTAGTACAATCTCAATCTTCCTGTTTACCCCTACAGGAAGCTTTATTAAAATATCATCGAATTTTCATCCGCGATTGTCTCAGTTTCCCCGAATTGGGCAGCAATTATTTTCGGGTCGCTGTCCGTTTACCGGCAGAAAATCAACGATTATTATCGGCTTTAGAGAGTATTTTAGCGGCGTCTGATATTAACAACAAAAAGGCTCCCGTCAACTAGACGGGAGCCGCTGCCATCGAACTAAGGGAAATTAGTCGAGGTCAGGCATTGCCAATGCGGGTTCAGTCTCGCGGTCAATTCCTTTCTCGAAACCGGCGGCGGCGGCGCGAGCGCGTCCAGCGTGCCAGAGGTGTCCAATCAGGAAGAAGAAGGCGAGGGTGAAGTGAGAGGTGGCCAACCAAGCGCGAGGAGACACATAGTTAAACGAGTTAACGTCAGTGATAACGCCACCTACAGAGTTCAAGGAACCTAAAGGAGCGTGGGTCATGTATTCAGCCGCGCGGCGGACTTGCCAGGGTTGTACGTCATTTCTGATTTTGTCGAGGTCTAAACCGTTAGGACCACGGAGGGGTTCTAACCAGGGACCGCGGAAATCCCAGAAACGCATGGTTTCACCACCGAAGATGATTTCGCCAGTGGGAGAGCGCATCAGGTACTTACCTAGACCGGTGGGGCCTTGGGCAGAAGCGACGTTAGCACCTAAGCGTTGGTCACGCACCAAGAAGGTGAAAGCTTGAGCTTGGGAAGCTTCCATACCGGTCGGACCGTAGAATTCACTGGGATAGGCGGTGTTGTTAAACCAAACGTAAACGGCGGCGATAAAGCCCATCATGGAAAGAGCGCCCAAGCTGTAGGACAGATAGGCTTCTCCAGACCAGATGAAAGCGCGGCGCGCCCAAGCAAAAGGTTTGGTGAGAATGTGCCAGATACCGCCAGCGATACAGATTAAGCCAATCCAGATGTGACCGCCGATGATATCTTCCATGTTGTTGACGCTGATAATCCAGCCTTCGCCACCGAAAGGAGCTTTGGTCAGATAACCAAAGATAACTGCGGGGTTGAGGGTAGGATTAGTGATGATGCGGACATCACCGCCACCGGGGGCCCAGGTATCGTAGACACCGCCAAAGAACATGGCTTTAAATACCAACAACAGCGCACCACAACCCAAGAGAATTAGGTGATAACCGATGATGTTGGTCATTTGGTTTTTGTCTTTCCAGTCGTAACCGAAGAAATTAGAGTATTCCTCTAGGGTTTCCGGTCCGCGGATAGCGTGGTAGATACCACCAAAACCGAGTACAGCCGAAGAAATTAAGTGCAGAACACCAGCGACGAAGTAGGGGAAGGTATCGACTACTTCACCACCCGGACCGACCCCAAAACCGAGGGTAGCTAAGTGGGGGAGCAGGATTAAACCCTGTTCGTACATCGGTTTTTCGGGGATAAAGTGGGCGGTTTCAAACAGGGTCATTGCCCCGGCCCAGAAAACGATTAAACCGGCGTGGGCGACGTGAGCGCCGAGCAGTTTACCGGAGAGGTTGATAAGACGAGCGTTACCAGACCACCAAGCGAAGCCGGTGGAACTTTGGTCACGACCGGTAGCGGTAGGGATATTAGAGAGCGTTACCACGCGGGAGAACCTCCTCAGGGAAGATAAAGTTTTCGTGGGGTTGGTCTTGGGGAGCCATCCAAGCTCTCAGACCTTCGTTAAGCAGAATATTTTTAGTGTAGAAGGTTTCAAATTCCGGGTCTTCCGCCGCTCTCAATTCCTGAGAAACGAAGTCA
>NZ_JADBUE010000159.1:0-18079 GCF_020245805.1 Microcystis sp. M179S2
TTGTATGCTTCCAGTTTATTAATTCCTCCACTACTAACAACCACCTCAATCACTAAATCAGGATGTTTTCTATTGGCTCCCAACTCATAGGATTTATCACCTTCTCTTTTAACCTTTTCAAATTCATTTTCTAAGGTGACAAAACCAGTAGGAGTAAAATCTAATCCCAAAAATTCTCAATAAATTTCTACTAAAGAAGCATTTTTCTAATCTCCAAAACTCCATCTAAAAAAGATAACCTTAACCCTAGTCGCTCGATTAGCTGTTCAACAGCTTTAAATTCTCTCCAGGTTAAGTCACTAATTAAAATTGGTTCTGCTTCTCGTTCGATGAATGTAGTTATCATAATTTAAACCCAAATTTAGAGAGGGAATTTTTCTCAACATGATATCAGATAAAAGTTGTTAGGGTTAGGAGTCAGTAGTCAGGAGAATTAAGAATGAATAATAATCAATTGAATGGTCTATTTACAGATTTTATGCCATTTAATCCTTATTTTTGAGGTTTTTGAACCCTCAAAAATTAATTATGCAAGAGATATTATCTAAATTATCCTAAATCCGTTGAGTATAGGCTACTTATGAGGAGAGGCACTCATGCAAGAGGCACTCATGCAAAACGGAGAATAAATAATCAGTTTTTAATAACCAGATTTAGTATTACTTGTTAATACTGTACACTTAAAACTCAAATCTGATAACTGATAACTGATAACTGATAACTGTCTTACTCGGCCTTTACCAAACCCTGAGAGCGAATACAGGCCTGTTCCCAGCGACAATCGGGATTAACTTCCACTGGTTTGAGTCGCGCCCAGATTTCGCCTTGAGCATCGGCATAAAAACTATCGATAATAGCGGCAATACGAGTACCAAAAGGTTCGGTAATCAGGACAGAATCGGTCAGATTAAATACTTCACCATTGGCTCCCGTCGCTTTTTCGATGACGGGAATTTCTGCTTTGGGAATTGGTTTTCGGAATAGAGGAGCCGAATCGGAACGGGGACGGAAAGGAGATTTTATCTCGCTACTGACTGATTTTACCGTTTCTGCGGCTGGTTTTTCCTCGATGATTTCTGAAGGGGTTTCCGGGGGTTTGGGGGGTACTGCGGCTCTAGAACCCTTTTTAATAATTTGTAGAGGTTGTAGGGGAGGAGTGGCTTTAATTGGCCCTTCGGGGGGTTCAGGGGTGCTAGGGGTTTTCTTCGGGGGACGTGGCATGATACGACAAGGAAAATAAAAACTATAGAATTATTGAAGCACATCGAGCCACTAACCCGCTCGACCAGTGCTTGTATCAATAGATATCTAGGGTTTGCGGCAAAAAGTTTTTCGTGGGTGTGGGGTGTGGCCCCCCAACCCCCCCGACATCGGGGGGGCTGGGGGGGTGTGGGGTTTTATGGCTGGCACTTTTTGATGGCAAAAAAGTCTAAAAGTCTTACTCAACAAGGTTTTTAGATTTATTCAGCCAACCCTATCTAGGAATTAGTCGATTCCCCTCCCCTCCAACTTATTGAAAAAACTTCTCATTAAGTATTGACAAAAATTCCTAATAAGCTTATGGTTATTTATAGTGTTCTCCTCTTAAGGATCGGCAGTGGAACCGCGCGGCAGTCTCTAACAATGCGGTTCCCATTTTTTTTGGGGAACGATAGAAGGCTTTTAACGTCTCTAAACTTCTAGGTTTCCTCATCCTTTGGCTTTTATGAACGATAATTCCGACCTGTACCTCGATCATCTCACCCATGCGGATACTGTCATTACTGCTGAAATTGTCGAGCATGAGAGTCAATCAACAGATGAGACAGATTGGGCAGCTCTATCCTCTCATTTACGTCAACAAAATCAAGAATTACAAGCGGAGATCTGGCGACGGGAGCAAGCTCTCGGGGAACTGCGATCGCAGTTAGCCGAGCAACATCGTCGCTGGCAAAGTTGCGATACCCTAATCCAGCAGCAAAACGAGGAACTGCAATACGAAAAGCAACAATTACAGCGAGCTTTAGGGGAAATCGAACAGTATCGTCAAGCAGAACAACGGCAACCGATGATTATTGCCAATTTGACCGCAGAATTGACCCGCACGCGTCAACAATTAGCCCGTTTAGAGCGAGAATGTGCCTTAATTCAGGAAAGTTATCAGGAAAAAAGCCAAAAACTGTGCAACTATGACCAGCAATTGCAGGAATTACGCACCCGTCTCCAACGTCAGCAACGCTACACCCTCCAGTATAAAGCGGCCTTGGCCCAGTATTTCCAGCGCGGTAGCGATCGCAATTCTCCCCCGGATTTAGCCATTGTCGCCAAGGCAGCCGCAATCGAGCCTTGGTCTCAGACAGAGAATCAAGAAAGGGATGAGGTGGCTCCCATCGATGAGTTTTTAGCGGAATTAGAGACAATTGAGCCAGTAGAATCCTTAAAGAAGAAAGATAGGGATTGGCCCGCACCTATCATCTCCCCTTCCCCGAAATATTCCTCTTTTCGGGTTGATTTGCCCACTTTTATTAAATATCGCCAAGAAGAAAATAATTCCTGAATAACAGAAAGAGAGCCGGCGACTGTCCATGTTTCGTCTCGGCTCTCTATTCTGGTTCGCTCCTCACACTAATTAAAATTTATCATAAGCTGATGGTTTTGTCCACTAAATTCATAAAAGTTAATATTTTTATAGTTCCGTCATCGGCAGCAGTTGCCATTTTTGACGGAGAAGACGGTTAAGTAGTTTTTGACTGACGCTAATCAGGATTAATCTCGATCTCTGAATTGGGGCCGATTCTCCAATAATGCGACAGTTACGCTCAAAATTGAGCATCGCTTCGCACAAATTCGCAGTTAGGGGATAGAGTTTCTGGCCTTCCCAACAATCACAAACGGTTAAAATTTGCAGGATTAAGGCTATTTCGGCGGGATGATGCCATGATAATAGTTCTGGCTCGGTTAAACTAATTTTTTCCCGATTGAGCAGTTGTAACCAACTAGAATAGCGAGCGTGAGTGTATTGAAATAAAAAGAAAAATTCTCCTCTGGGATGAAGAGGAAGCTGATCGGAGAAAAATTGCTCGATTAAATCGTTTAGTTTCAGTAACCAAAAGGACAAAAATTGCTGATCTAATAATAATTCTAGCCATCCTTCTTTAAGCTGAATTTGCGGAAAAAGGACGATTAAATGGTTAAATATGGTTTGACATTGAGCGGACGTAAAATAATAAAACAGAGGTGAACGATAGAGGATAATATCAGTTTTTGGGCAACGATAGAAAGTTAATTTATGGTTGTTTTCTGGAAAAATATTAATTAATTGTTGTTTTAAACAATGCTCGATCGAGGGATGATTGCAGATAAAATTCATACTCAGAAGGGTAAACGTAGTCGTGCCAAATTAATTGCCATTGGTGAGATGGATACTATGGTCAAAGCAAATTTTTGGCTTAAGATGGATATAGGCGCTCGGATAGTCTTTCTCTTGTCAGAAACTTCAGACTATCTCTAGGGGCTTACCTCTGTCAATCCAGGGGGTTGCACTTCACTTTTGCATGGGTGCTATATCTAATATATTATCGAAGGAGACTATCATGAAAGGGGAGTTTACTGCTATCATTGAAGCGGCAACAGAAGGGGGATACTGGGCGATTTGTCCTGAAATCCCAGGTGCAAATGGTCAAGGAGAAACCATTGAAGAAGCCAAGGAAAGCTTAAAAAATAGGCACTCATGCAAGAGGTAGTTAGCTCTGTGTAATTAATTTTACTTAGGTACTGATAATAAATTGATTCTTTAATTTGAAAAAGGAAAAGCAACAATGTCACAAACTATTCAATTTTATCAAATTTTAGAAATGATTGACAATCTTTCCTGTGATGAACAAGATGATTTAATCAGTATTATTCGACATAGACAAATTGAAAAAAGACGAGAAGAAATCGCCAAGAATATCCATCAAGCGCGTCAAGACTACCAACAAGGGAAAGTCTTTCGGGGAAACATTGATGATATTATCGCAGAATTAAACAATGACTAAATTAATTCTAAGCTCATCCTTTAAACGAGCTTTTAAGATAATCATTAAAAGCCGACCCGATTTAAAAAGCAAAATTGAGGCTAAATTAAGATTACTTGCTGACGATTTAATTATCTTTTCTATAAGTATGCTACAGGTTTTGAAAAATGTTATTACAAGGGTAAACGAGGCATTTTTTGCAGATCAAAATGGTCGGTTTATTCTAGTGTTATCATGAGAGACATTCTAGATTTTGATACGCTTAATCAACAATCAGTTAATTGTGTCTAACTGATATGAGAACTACGATAAATTTAGCTTATGATTTCAAATCTCGCTGAGTCCACCAGCTTAATACTATTATAATTGTCTGGATTTTCAAACTCGAATTTCCATAAATAATATATATTTGATTTCTTAGCAAAAAATAGTGTAACAATTTTCTTTTTAGTATGCAGTTGCCATTGTCTAGATGGATAATACAACTGTCTGATAATTACATTGTCTATACTTAAGTTTTTGGCTTCAATCAGGACAATTTGGTTCTTGCCTTCATATCCTGCATCCACCTCTGTTTGTACACCTTTAATTTTAAGAACATGATCATTAATTTTTAGTGTAAATTCAGGGGTATATTTTCTACCACGAATGGTTAATACTAGGCTATTATCTTTGATAAAGTGACGAATTAGACTCGATGCGTAAGCGAAGTCCAGATGTTGCATTTCTGAATCACCTATCAAAGAAGTTTCTAATTGAAAATCTAATAAAGTTTGATAATTTTGTATGGGTGTTTCTATGATAGGAATATCAACATAACCCTCGCCCTTTAAGATCACATACTCTCCATTCTTGACTGGTAAAATAAACAATCCTAGCTTTTTAAAAACTTCTGGACGGCTTTCTCTTGTATCTTGTTTACATAAAATTCTTACTTCTCTTTCCCCTGTAGTTTCAAAATGTTTTGTTGCTGCTTTAATCTGTTCAGCCTTAATAAAATAAGGATGGTTACAAAAATCATGATCGTGCAAGTTGTATCTATCGAATACAGCTTGCCACCCTCGAGCTCTTGAAGAAATATTTTTATTCATGTCGTCTTTTCTGTTAGGCTTAATTTTTGTCAATTATTGATCAGTAATTCCCAGATTTCTCCCCTATTATTGCCCTGGGAATTAATATTTCGTCGGGCTTTTACCCTTTGAATATTATAATCTTTATATAAATCATCAAAAAAATTATTGTCAGAGTCAAAGTTTTTAACGTCGGAATTACTTAAAATAAATTTATAACCGGCCTGATCCACTTGATCGATAAATTGTTTTAATCTTATTTGCTCCTCATCGTTAAAATCTTCTTTAGTATAAGAGGTAAAAGCTGATGTTTTTTTAATCGGTTTATAGGGAGGATCAAAATAAAATAAAGTCTTGTTATTGGCATAATTTAGGGTTTGGACAAAATCTCCTTGTAGGATCGTTACTTTTTGTAAATGATGGTTGACAGCTAATAAGTTTTCTTCATTGCAGATCAATGGTTTGACATATTTTCCAAAAGGGACATTAAAGAGTCCTTTGCTATTGACTCTATAAAGTCCATTAAAACAAGTTTTATTGAGAAATAATAACAAAACTGTTTTTTCTAGATCGTCATCGCAGCTGCGAGAATTAAATTCTATTCTTTTATCAAAAAAAAACTTTTGTTGTTCCTCTAGATTTTTAAGTTCATAAAAATCCTGCTGAATTTTTTTAAGCTTGACTATTAATTCTTTGACATTATTTTTAATAACATTATAAGCCCTGATTAAATCAGGATTGATGTCATTAATAATGACTTTTTGGACAGAAGAAAAATTATTTAAGACTGAGAATAAAACTGCCCCACCTCCGACAAAAGGTTCAATGTAGTTAAACTGACAATCTTGAGAAATCTGGGAATTAATCAAAGATAGAATATTGGGAACCAGTTGAGTTTTGCCTCCCGCCCACTTTAAAAAAGGTTTGCCGCTAACTGTTTTCCTTTGAGACAAAGAAGTGGTCATTATTCCTACCAGATTATCCTAATTTATTCAATTTACAGCGCAATTCACGAAAACCTGAAAGGCGGATTTGGTATCAGAAAGGTAAACGGGGCATTTTTTTCAATACTGATTCAATTTGGTTGATTAAATCCAGCAGACGATTGCCATCCACATGAACCTCGCTGGTGGGATAATTGTCGAGGACTTCGATGATTTGAATCTCGTTATCGTTGAGGGCAGAAGTGACTAAGGAACCCCGTAAAGCTTGCCGACTAGCAGCCCGATTGGGGGTGTGGACAATTTCGGCGGCATAATCTAGCAAACTTTCGCCAAAAAAACTATTAAGAAATTTGGAAAGAAAGACGGCATCCACCGCTACCCGACGATTAAGGATTTTACGGAATTCTTCGGGTTTTTGGTTAGCCATCTTTAATTGTGCCGCTAAAGCGGGAGCTAATTCGCCTGTTTCGCTCAATTGCTTTAATTCTGATACCGATACAGACCCTTGGAAGATGTAGTATTTGATGATAGCTGATTCGGCGGCTGACAAAGATTGACAAACACCGAGAAAGATAGATATTCCTAGGGGAAGTAAAAGATTTTTGAACATAAACCAAAAGTGCAAAACAAGCGATAAGCGATCGGGATGATTGACTCATTCTAGCGGGATTGGTTGCCGCTTAGGAAAAACTTAAGACGGGGTTGATTATCTAGAGATGAATTTTTTAGTCACCCAACTAGGAGCAGAAAGCTGATAGCTTAATGCTAATCATTAATTTACATTCGCGAGAGGGCAGCGATTTTTGCTAGTTTATCTTTTTCCAAACCGTTGAGATCCTCTAGCTTTAACCATCCTTCCTTTAACAGTTGGGCAAAGACAAAAATTAGGGAAGTATAGCGATAGTCATATTTACCATCAATCTGATGTCGTCGGGCGCTTAGATAATCGTGCATTTGCCAGATATCATCTAAAACCGTGATCTGACCAGACTGTTCTTTAATATGTTCTATTAAAGTGCTAGTTTCTCGCTGATAGGCTTTTTGGAAAGCAGTTTGAGCAATTTCTTGTTCCGTATCTGACCAAATTATTTCACTCATAGGCATGATTTTAGTTTTAGGGATGATAATTTTGGGTTTTTGAACTACCATGACTCTTTTCGCCGACATCTGTTAAGAATGATTGTTTAGTTATTCTTACCTAGATCAGAGAAGAAACCGGTGTATTTCCCAATTTTTTAAGTCAGCCTTTTAATTGTAGAAAAAAAAGAGTTCACTTGACAAGGAACTCTAATAAGTTTCATCAGAATTTTTAATGATTTCTCTCAGTAGCTATTTAGCCACGGGCAAAGTTTAATAATTCTTTCGGAGAAGCTAATAAATCGATCGCTACGAAGAAAATTTTATTATCAGGAGTTAGGAGGAAGCGCCATGCCATATTCATACCCACACCCGCACCAAACCAGGGGGTTTGTACTTTTCCCGTCACTTTAATCTGAGTAAAACCGTCATCGGCGGGTTCCACTACACCGCGTTCGGGGATTAATTTCAAATTTTGACATTCTTCGCGGAAAAAGCGATATACTGCCTCTTTACCGACGATGGGACGTTGGAAAGGTGGTTGCAGAGCGCCGTCAGGGGTGAATAATTCAATTAATACATCAAAATCATTAGCGTTGAGGTTGTCCATATAGTTGAGGACGGTGGCATTGGTAACGCCTTCAATGCTAACTTTAGTCCGTTCGGCAATATTTTGGGGAGGAACCACGGGTTCGGAAATACGGTTATAATCGCCCAGTTTCTTGGGATCGTAGCCCATATCCACCACACAATTCCGCAGAACGGTGATTTGTTGTCCCGACTCTAATTTTTTAATCCCGTCTAAAACGGCACTAGCATTAGCAGATAGTTCATAACCCTTGGGAATTGGGGCAACACTGCCATCTTCCATCCATTGTCCTAATTGATACCAGAATCCCAGCTTGATATTAGCAGACCAAGTGCCGTAGGTACGACAAATCGGGGTGTCAGCATGGTTCGCTAAGTCGCACATCACCTGCGACTGTTGCAGGGGTGACATCTGCCGAATTTCATTCATGGTTTTTTCGGCAAACACCATACTAGCAGCGCCGGGGGCGGCAACGGTGATGGTTTTGCCCATTTCTAGGTAGGCAAACCAAATCAAGGCTAGTTGATCTTCGGTATTCAGCTGATTGAAACGCGCAATCGTGGCGGGAACCACATCCGCTGATAGCGTGTTGGGGAAAATGCTCCGCGCTGATTCGATCGTAAACGGCATAGATTCACCTTGAAGTAAAGTTTTGTATCAATTTAGTCTCATTCTATCATATTTGCGCCCCAAGGCAGCACCGATGGAGAAACTTTCCCAAAAAAAGCTGTACTTTAGATCACACTTACCCAGTATTATCACAAAATCTTAATGGTTGAACAACTGTTCTATCACTGATCTAGGGTTGGCGGCAGCAGCGAGCGATCGCTGTTTGGCGATGCTAGATAACGGAAAGTATCTCTAAAGGATGATTTTTGCTGCTCTAACTCGTTTTGAACCAGGGACTACTCTTGATGATCCCTAGTTTTTTCTAGTATTTCTCACCCCGTAGCAGGCCGTAAATTTCATCCGTATAGTCATAAAACTGAGCTTGTCGTTTAATTTTATGATTACGATCTAGGGGTAAATTAATTGTTAATTCCCGTTGTATAGTCCCCGGCCTAGCACTCAAAACATAAATACGTTGAGCCAAAAAAACCGCTTCATCCACATCATGGGTAATCATTAAAATACTACACCTGATTTTTTGCCAAATTTCAATTAAATATTCGTGCATTCTTTCTTTGGTTTGTACATCTAAAGCCGCAAAGGGTTCGTCCATTAATAAAACTTTGGGATGACAGGCAAGAGAGCGGGCGATCGCAACCCGTTGTTTCATCCCACCCGATAGTTCTCTGGGGTAAGCATTAGCGAATTGGGTTAAACCGACAATATCCAGATAATAACAGGCCACTTCCCAGCATTCTTTTGTCGATAATCCCTGTAGTTTTAAGCCAAATTCAACATTTTTTTGGATCGTCATCCAGGGATAGAGTGTATAATTTTGAAAAACCATGCCGCGATCGGCTCCTGGCCCTGTCACTTCAACACCATCAACGGTAATTTTGCCGGAAGTGGGCAGCTCTAAACCCGCAATCATTCGCAACAAAGTTGATTTTCCCGAACCAGAGGCCCCGACCGCACAGACAAATTCAGCACTTTCAACGTGTAAATTAATATCTTTCAGAGCGACCACAGCACCTCGTTTAGTGGTGAAAATTTTATTGAGTTGAGTAATTTCTAAGTGCATTAAGGTTCTTCTCTTATCATTAAAATAACTTTATTGGTGACAGAATAAACTCTGTTATTGAGTTTTTAAGTTAACGAGTAATTGACCATTTACAAGTCCACTGCAAAAACAAACGAAAACTTAAATCTAGAGCAAAGCCAATAATTCCTAGTACAATTAAACAGGCAAAAATTTCATCGGTTCTCAGAAATTTCTGGGCTAATAAAATGCGTTTGCCTAATCCATTATCGGCCGCCACTAATTCCGCCACCACTACCAAATTCCAGGCGGCCGCCATATTAACACGAAAAGTATCGATAACATTAGGAATAATATAGGGAGTAATCACTTTAAATAAAACCTGTTTTCGAGTTCCTCCAAGGGTATAAGTTACTTCGATCAATTCACGGGGAATGAACTTAACTGCATCCATAATCATCAGGGTATTAAAGAAAATTGTCCCGATAAAAATCAGCATAATTTTTGATGTTTCTCCAATACCCAAATAAATAACCAATAGGGGAATAAAAGCAGGAGCGGGCATATAACGTACAACGCCAATGATCGGTTCCATTAAACTGCGAATACTCGGAAAAGTTCCCATTAAAATGCCGAGGGGAATAGCAAACAATCCTCCTAAAAAAAAGCCCCCAACTACTCGTAAAAAACTGGTCATAGTATCTTGAATTAAAAAGCCCTGTTCTGCCAATTTTCCTAAGGCCTGAATAACGGCTAAAGGAGAAGGCAAAAATACGGATTCAATGCCCGCAAAACTAGAGATTAGTAACCAGAAAATCAGCGGGACAATAATAGAGGAAACCATTAAAGTCCATTTGAGGGATTCGGGAATATCCTCGGTAATCCGCCAAAAAGTGCTTTGAGGAAGCGTTTTAGGTGTTGTGGTCATGGTATTTGCCAAAGAAAAGAATAATTTTGATAGCCAATATCACCCAGTTATCAAACAATTCTTGCAGTCAACTTGTCTCCCTAATCCCTCTTGTAGATAGAGAATTGGAACCTTTAATTTCTCGATCTACAAGAGGGGCTAATTAGGCTTTTTTGTCTTGATTTGCCAAGGCTTTGACAAATTGGGAATCTAGAATAGTTGTTAGATCGGGTACTTTTTTAATAAAGCCAACTTCCATCATAAAATCAGCCATTTTTTGAGCAGCAAAGGGCATATTTTTCATGGTTTTCCCTGGACTAAAGGCTTCTAGGTTTTCTTCTAAGGTAAAAAACTTCGTTCCCTCTTTATATAGGGCTAATTCTTCTGGACTAATGCCCGCACGCTTGGCCATAATCTCATCGGCTTTTTGGGGATTTTTAGCCATAAACTCTCGAACATCAAACCAGGTTTTGACAAGAGCCTGAACCTGTTCTGGTTTTTCTTTGATTAATTTGGCACTGACAACTAACAAATCAGGAATAGCACCTGGAAAAGCTTTAGAACTAATTAATTCTTTAGAACCTTTTCGTTTAAGTGCTGTTGACCAAAAAGGTGGAAAAGCACCAACTGCATCTACTTTTCCCGATGCAAAAGCGGCAGCAGCAGCCCCTGTTTCCATGGGGACAATTTGCACATCTTTACGGCTCATTCCTTCTTTTTCTAGGGCTAAACTGAGGAGAAAGTCACCGACAACGCCTTCTTCGACAGCAACTTTTTTGCCTTTTAAATCTTGAATAGTTTTAATCTCTTCTGTGACAATAATTTTATCATTTCCTGACGAATTATCATTGACTAAAACAGCAACTTGACCATTCACTGCATCTCCTGCAAAAGCGATTGTATCGTTGAGAGTTTGACTATTTCCATCTAATTGTCCGGCAGCTAAAGCTTGTAAGGATTCAAGATAACCATCAAACCATTTCATTTGAACATTAGCCCCATTTTTAGCAAATAATCCCTCTTCTTCAGCGATCGCCCATGGCCACCAACCGGCCCAATTACTATAACCGATGACAATGGGGGCAGTATTACTCAGAGAAATACTTGCATTGGGGGTTTGCTGAGGAGCTTGATTACAACTAATGGTCAGGAGTAAGCTACTAAAAAAAACGAGAGGTAAGGAGAAAAAATTGCGCCGTTTCATAGGTAATAGCCTTTAGAGATGACAGCTAGTAAAACAGAAATAAATCTCAAAAACTGTTACTGATTAACAATTCAAAAAACTCGGTCTATTGACTTGGCTTTTTAGCCAATTTAACCACTCTTCTAAACCTTCTCCTGTTTGAGCAGAAAGAGCGATAATCTTTACATCGGGATTCATAGAGCGAACATTTGCCTCTAAACGTTTTAAATCAATCTCTAAATAAGGAGCCAGATCTAATTTGGTAATAATCAGACAATCCGCTTCTTGAAACATAATTGGATATTTGAGGGGTTTATCTTCTCCTTCAGTAATACTTAATAGAGCAACTTTAGCGTGTTCCCCTACCTCAAATTCGGCGGGACAAACTAAATTTCCCACATTTTCTACCAACAATAAATCAAACTCTTTGGGGTTGTAATCTTCTTTGAAACGATGAATTCCCCCAGCTACCATTTTGGAATCTAAGTGACAGGAGCGACCCGTATTAATGGCAATCACGGGAACTCCATATTGTCTCAGGCGCTCTGCATCTAGTTCTGTGGTCATATCTCCTTCAATAACAGCCATTTTTAATTGATCTTTTAAGGCTGCGAGGGTTTTTTCCAATAACACAGTTTTACCGGCACCAGGACTACTCATCAGGTTTAAACAGGTAATGCCCCACTCGTCAAAATGTTCCCGGTTGTGATCGGCTCCTGTTTGATTGGCATGAAGTAGATTAATTTCTAGGGCTGCGTCAAAAGTTTGGTGCATTTTAGTTGAGAATGAATAATTGATCATCGAACTTGTATAAGCGATCGCCTAACTTTTTTTAAGAAAGTAAAGAATATTCAATGTGGTCAATTTTTAACTCTCGACCTGAACGAATATCCTCCATCGGTGATCGGCAAGTTGGGCAGGAATATTGCTGGCCAATTTGGGGTTGATAATCTTTTTGGCAGCAATGACAATAAGCAATTAGGGGAATATTTTTAATGGCTAATTCCACGCCAGCAAGAAAAGTATTGGCAGTTTGAACTTCAAAGGCAAATTGTAAACTGACCGGTTCAACACAGGTAAATTCACCAACCATGAGATGAATTTTTTCAATTTTGAGCTTTTCAGGTTGGCTATCATACCAATCTCGAACTGTCATAATTAACGCCTTGGTCATATCAGTTTCGTGCATAGGAAATTACTGCCAAGGTTCATCAACCTCCATATTGGCTTCAGGATGAATATAATAGGGCTTTTCTTTACGCGGTAATTGACCTGAAATAACCAGATGAGCCATGGCATCACAAATAACACGGGTAGCCATCAAAGAGGTCATATCACTAATATCGTAGGGAGGGGAAACTTCCACCACTTCCATGCCACAAATGGGAGCTTTTTGGATAATTTTACCTAATAAAGCTAGGGCTTCACGGGGTAATAAACCGCCCGGTTCCGGCCAACCTGTACCGGGGACAAAACCGGCATCAATGCAATCAATATCAAAACTAATCCAAACGCAATCCGTACCATCTAAAGCTCGTTCTAAGGCAAATTCGGCGGCAGCATCAATGCCTCGTTCTACAATGTCGGTGACGGTCAAAATATTAGTGGCCCGCTCGCGGCAAACTTTAACACCTTGACGGGGAACTTGCCAACCCCCAATCCCTAATTGGACGAGATTCTTAGCAGGAGCATTTTTCATATTGGTGGCATGAAACCAGGGGCAAGTGTGCATCCGTTCATCTAAATCCGTTTCCTGGGTATCCACATGGCGATCAAAGTGAATAATACCGACTTTTTTATCCCCTAAATGCCGACAAATACCGCGCACTGTCGGAAAACCAATGGAATGATCACCCCCTAAAATAATCGGCAAGGCACCAGAACTAAAGACATGGGCAACCCCCTTAGAGATTTGATCAAAGGACTTTTCATTATTAGCAGGAATGGTGAAAATATCCCCCAAATCACAGAGCGTAATTTGTTCGCGCAAATCTACCCCTAATTCAAAATTGTAGGGCGTATAAAGAGCCGAAATCCGCCGAATTCCCTGGGGACCAAAACGAGTTCCAGGTCGGTAAGTTGTCCCCGAATCATGGGGAACACCCACGATTGCCACGTCATAATTGCCCACATTCCGCACATCTTCCAAATAGGGAGCCTTCATAAAGGTGTTAATTCCCGCATAGTGGGGTAACTCACCCCTGGAAAAGGTGGGAATACTGCGATCGCGAATACTATCGGCCGCCTCTAAACCGTAGGTTAACCCCTGGGAAACTTCCTGTTGCCAACCGGTTAGGGGCAAATGGCGTTCTTTTTCTAGGGCCTGTTCAGCTTCGGTTAAACGCGGGGGTTGAAAAGTAGATTCCTCGGACATCATTTCACCTCAAAATACAATAACCCGGGAGTCTTCAAAGACACTGCCTTAAAACAGTTATCCTTAAAGTCTCCCGGGCTTTTATCCCGCCGTGTAGCCAGCTTAGATGGAAAAAATTTTTGATTCGATCATTTAAGACTAGCTTGCTCCTCTCGGACCTGACATTTAAAGACGCTTAAATCGGAACCCTAGAAGCAATTTCTTTGACCTTAGACGATCTCAATCCAAAAAACAGTATCACAGACTACATAAAAGGGATTTTTCCCGCTTAAATATGGTTTGCTGAATAATTAGGTGGGTATTAAAAACTTTCAGATGCCCCCCTTATTAAGGGGGATCCCCCCGCCTTCGGCTTCCCCCCTTATCAAGGGGGGCTAGGGGGGATCGAACCTAAAATCCATTTTTAATTTAATTATAACCAGCTACTTATATAATAAAAAGTATCTCCAGAGAATAATTTTTCCTGTCTCTAGGCAACACCCCTCTCTGACTCGCTTTGAACCTGCGACTACTCTTGATGAAATCTATTTAACTATATCTCCTGAACCCCTATTAACTCAGAAGGAAATAGATGCTTTTTATCGAGAAGAAATGAATCGGGTGAGAGGGGAAGATAAAATTGAACGTCTAAAATTAGGGTTAAAACGGGTCATAGATACGCAACAATATTACAAAGCCTGTTTAATGGGACACACGGGGGTAGGCAAATCGACAGAATTAACTCGTTTAATTAATGATCATGAGATTAAACAGCATTTTGAACCCCTGCGATTTAGTGTTTTAAGTGAACTCGATGCGATTAATTTCAGTCCCCTTGATGTGTTTCTCTTTATGGTGGTGGAAATTGTTGAGAAAACCGCTAAAATTTCTCGACAACTCAGTGATGAAAATTTACAAAAGCTTTGGGATTGGTTTAGTTCTGAAGAATTCAACCGCAAGGAAACCAGAGAAAGTCAAATCAAAACGGAAGCAGGAGCGGGAGTAAAGGAAGATTCTTTCTGGAATAAAATTCTCGGACTTTTTGCCTCTCTCACGGGAGAATTCCGGTTTGCTTCCTCGCGAGAGAAAAAAGTTGTTGAATACCGTCTTTCCCGTTCCAGAGATTTAATTAATATTGCTAATAAACTCCTGAAAGAGTGTAATCAGAACTTACAGGAAACTATGCAGAGAAGCTGGCTAATTATTGGAGAGGACTTCGATAAAGCTGGTGTTTCACAAGAAGCGGTCAGGTATTTATTTTTAAACTATTCTAACATTTTCAAAGATTTAGACATTCACATTATTTTTAATATTCCGATTGGATTGTATAATTCATCTCCCGGGATTAACCTCACTTTTGACCATAATCTCCTGATTCCCGATACTCCAGTTTTTTGCCAAAAAGATCATACTCCTAACCAAAAAGGACGGGAAGCAGTGAGAAAAGTTTTAGAAGCAAGAGTTAAATCTAATTTATTTGAAGATGGACAAATAGAGCGGGTTATTATTGCCTCTGGTGGCAATATCAGAGATTTATTTTATTTAGTTAGAGAAGCTTCTGATGAGGCAATTGTCAATCAACAAAATCTGATCATTTCTAGTCATATTAGCAGGGCAATTCGCAGTTTAAGAACAGAATATGAAAGACGTTTAGGCCAAAATCCTTATGATATCGATCATGTTAGTTATGGGGATAAGGTAGCATTGTTAAAACGAATTTATGATGCTAATCCAGAAGCACAAATTCCCAATGAGATATTATACGCTTTATTAAATGATCGAGCGATTCAAGAAGTAGATGGAGACGGGGAAAGATGCTTTATGGTGCATCCCCTTGTGGTTGATATTTTAAATGCTCAAGGTCGTATTCCTACTGCTCCCGATGGAGGTGTCCCCGGTGGTACATCAAGTTAATCAAACTAATCAATCGGAGTTAGAACCGGGTACTATTTCCCATACGGCAGCTCGTTTGCTATTGTGGGGACGAAGACCATCTAGAGGTTTAGCTAGGGTGGAATTTTATGATGAGTTTTCCCGTCAGCAAGTAGTTAGAGAATTAGAGAATAAACTCCAAGAACAAGGCATTATTTTTCATAAAATTGTCTTACCAATATGGGAAAAACCTTCTTTTGTCTTGAACTTCTTGTTAACACAATTGGCAGAATTGGAGTCGGGAGTAGTATCAATTACTGGTTTTGAAACCGCTTTTTCTGATGTTTCCCTAGTAGATGCCTTGCAATTAATTAATTTCAATCGAGAAAATTTAGCTCGCTTTAATCTCCGACAAATTTGGTGGATGAATCATGATTTTACTAACAAAGTTATTCGGTATATGCCAGATTTAAATTCTTGGTTTTTCCTGCGATTATTTTTAACGGAAAATTCAACCCAAGCTACCAACTATAATCAGCTATTTACCGATAAAAATACCGTTCATGATCCCTATAATTTACCAGGAACAGCAGTTAACTTTGTTGGTAGAGAACAGGAATTATCCCGGATTCATCAAGCTTTTCAGCAATCTTCCCTAATTGTTTTAAGTGGGATGGGAGGTTCGGGCAAAACTGAATTAGCTTTACAGTATGCTTGGCAACATAAAGGGGATTATCCTGCGGGTATTTGTTGGATAAATGTCCTTAACAGTGACCCCGGTTTGGCTATTTTATTTTTTGCCAGAGAATACCTGGGTTTAAACATCCCCAATCAGGGAACCTTAAGTGAACGAGTGCGTTACTGTTGGCAAAATTGGCCCGAGGGAAATGCTTTAATTATTTTTGATGATGTGCGTGACTACGACCAAATTAAATCTTATCTACCACCGGAAAAAGACTCTCGTTTTCAGGTTTTAATTACCACTCGCTTTAGTTACTTAGGGGTATCGATGTCAACGATAAACTTAGATGTTCTCACAGCAGCGCAAGCTTTAGATTTACTGCAAACCTACTTAGGAAAAGAACGTCTAACCGCGGAGTTAGAGGCAGCCAAGCAACTTTGTCAGTGTTTAGGATATTTGCCTCTAGGATTACAATTACTAGGCAGTTTTCTGAGACAAGCAACCACTGAAACTTTAGCAAATATCAAGGAAAAATTCCCCAAAAAAGGCTTAAAATATCTCAACTCCGATAAGGAGGAAGTCCGCAGTATTAAAACAATTCTGGATCTCAGTTGGCAACTGTTAGAAACAGAAGAACAAAAATTAGCTCTTTGTCTCAGTTTATTTGCTTCGGCACCTTTTCCCAAGCACTTAATCATCAGTTTATTTTCTGATGAAGCTAAAGACGAGATAGAAAAATGGTTAACCGATAGCTTGGTTAAGCTTAATTTGCTGAAATCTTTAGGCAATGAATGGTATCAACTGCATCCCCTCATCCGTCTTTATCTACGGGAAAAATTAGAAGGTTCCGAGATAGCCAATACCGCAAAAAGTCGTTATTGTACGGTGATGACAGATACATCGAGAACAGTCCCCCAAACTCCTACTCTAGATATTATTCAAAATCTGACTCCCTTAATTCCCCATATTGAACAAGCTGTCAGGGAATATCCAGAATATATCGCTGATGAGGATTTAGTTTCGTCCTATACGGGTTTAGCTCGTTATTATAAAGGACAAGGATTGTATGCTATTGCTGAACCTTACTATCAAGATTGTTTAACCGCAACTCGAACTCGCTTAGGAGACAATCATCCTCATGTGGCAACTTCCCTCAACAATTTAGCAGCATTGTACGATTGCCAAGGCAGGTACACAGAAGCGGAACCTCTCTATCGAGAAGCTTTAGATTTGGATAAACGACTTTTAGGAGACAATCATCCCTCTGTGGCACTTTCCCTCAACAATTTAGCACACTTGTACCATTCTCAAGGCAGATACTCAGAAGCGGAACCTCTCTATCGAGAAGCGATTAATATTGCTACCCAAGTATTAGGGGAAAATCATCCCCATACCCAAACAATTATGGAGAACTATAAAACTATGTTGTCGCAACTCCGGCAGGCAGAATTAAGATGAGTCAGAGTTTAAATGCTTAGGAAAATAGGGTTCGTAGGCGCACGGATTTTCCATTATGAATATAGTATCCTGTCAAGAGGCTTTTGTCAAGAGAAAATTTGACAACATCCAGAAAAACGTAGGGTGCGTTAGACGGCCAAAATTTCCGCTTTAACTTCAAGCTAACAATCCGTCGTAACGCACCACCATCGACAGTGATTGGAATGATTTAATGATGGACTATGATTAGGGACCTAGTTAAGAGTGGATTGGAGATGAAGATTGATTGAATGAACCAATCATAGTTAAGACCGTTGGAAAA